>DATBPO010000264.1:0-16913 GCA_036561265.1 Solirubrobacteraceae bacterium
CTCGATCTCCGCCTTGCTGCCGATCCCCAGCTCCTGCTCCACGCCGATCTCCACCGGCAGCCCATGGCAGTCCCAGCCGCCCTTGCGCTGCACCTCATAACCGCGCATCGTCTTATAACGCGGGTAGATGTCCTTGAAAACGCGCGAGAGCACGTGGTGGCTGCCCGGCCGCCCGTTGGCCGTGGGCGGGCCCTCGTAGAAGACCCACGGCTCCGCGCCCTCGCGCAGGCGCAGCGACTCCCGGAACACCTCCCGCTCGCGCCAACGCTCAAGCACCGTCTGCTCCAGCGCCGGCAGCTCCTGGCGCGGGTCCACCTCGCGGGCGGGCAGCAGGGGATGGCGCGGTGGAGCAGTCACGGGCGGCCCATTCTAGGCGCGCCACCCGGTGGCGCCCGCGCGCAGCGCCGCGCGTCCCCGGCGGCGGCATCGATCCGCTCCGCGAGGCGACAGAAACATCTGCCCCGATCCGCTCGACTATCGGCTGAGTCCTGTTAGCTTGACCGCGATGGAGCTACGGACACTAATGCGCCGGCCGTGAAGGCCGTGATCCTCGCCGGCGGCCTGGGCTCGCGGCTGAGCGAGGAGACCACCGTTCGCCCCAAGCCCATGGTCGAGATCGGCGGCAAGCCGATCCTGTGGCACATCATGAAGATCTATTCCGCCCACGGCGTCGAGGACTTCGTCATCTGCCTCGGCTACAAGGGCTACCTGATCAAGGAGTACTTCGCCAACTACCAGCTGCATACCTGCGATGTCTCCTTCGACCTCGCCCGCGGCGCGATGGAGATCCACCGCTCCGCCACCGAGCCCTGGAAAGTGCTGCTGATCGACACCGGCGAGGGCACCATGACGGGCGGGCGCCTCAAGCGTGCGCTGCCCTACGTGGGCGACGAGGACTTCTGCTTCACCTACGGCGACGGCCTGGCCGACATCGACCTCGCCGCCCTCATCGCCCAGCACCGCGCGCAGGGTGCGCTGGCGACCGTCACCGCCGTGCAGCCCCCCGGGCGCTTTGGCGCAGTGGAGATCGAGGGCATGCGCGTGCAGAGCTTCGAGGAGAAGCCCCGCGGCGATGGCTCCTGGCTAAACGGCGGCTTCTTCGTGCTCTCCCCCCAGGTCGGCCGCTACATCGCGGGTGACGCCACCGTCTGGGAGCAGGACCCCGTGCGCGAGCTCGCGCGCCAGGGCCAGCTCGCCCCGTATCTGCACTCCGGCTTCTGGCAGGCCATGGACACGCTACGCGACCGCAACCTGCTCGAGCAGCTCTGGGACTCCGGCGCCGCCCCCTGGCGGGTGTGGTCGTGACGCTCGACGCCAGTCGATCGGCGGCCAGTGATGGGGCGGTGCAGGGCGCCGTGGACGGCGACTTCTGGCGCGCGCGGCGCGTCCTGCTCACCGGTCACACCGGCTTCAAGGGGGCGTGGCTGGCGCTCTGGCTGCAGTCCCTCGGCGCTCAGCTGACGGGCTTCTCGTTGGAGGGTTCGCCGACGCGGCCTTCGCTGTATGAGCTTGCCCGGGTGGGCGAGGGCATGGAGAGCCTCGCAGGCGACGTGCGCGACTTTCCCGCGCTGGCCACTGCGCTTGAGCGCTCGCGGGCCGAGGTCGTGGTGCACATGGCCGCCCAGTCGCTCGTGCGCCGCTCCTACCTTGAGCCGCGCGAGACCTATGAGGTCAACGTCATGGGCACCGTCAACCTGCTCGACGCCGTGCGCCGGCACGGGTCCGAAGTGCGGGCTGTGGTGATCGTGACCTCCGATAAGTGCTACGAGAATCGCGAGTGGGAGTGGGCCTACCGCGAGGGCGAGCCGCTGGGCGGCCACGACCCCTACTCCAACTCCAAGGGCTGTGCGGAGCTCGTCACCGCTGCCTACCGGCGCTCCTTTTTCTGCACTGACGATGGACCACAGATCGCCTCGGCCCGTGCGGGCAACGTCCTCGGTGGCGGCGACTGGGGCGAGGATCGTCTCGTTGCCGATCTCATGCGCGGGGCCATGGCTGGCGCGGCCGTGCACGTGCGCAATCCCCACGCCGTGCGTCCCTGGCAGCACGTGCTCAATCCGCTCAGCGGGTATCTATCGCTTGCTCAGGCGCTCGGCGGCCCCCCGCGCGCGTCGGGCCGGTCCCCGCGCGAGTACGCGCGCGCCTGGAACTTCGGGCCGCTCGAGGAGGACGCCCTATCCGTGGGTGCCCTCGCGCAGCGGCTCGCGGCGCTGTGGCCCACGGGGCTTGAGCTCGTCATGGATGCGCCGGCCGATCATTCCGCGCCCCACGAGGCTCGCTACCTCAAGCTCGACTCCTCGCTGGCCCGCGCGCATCTGGGTTGGCGCCCGCGCTGGGATCTGGAGGAGGGTCTGCGGGAGACCGCCGCCTGGTATCACGCGCTCGCCGACGGCGAGGATATGAAGGCCCTCACGCTGTCCCAGATCGATGCGTTTCAGCGGGCGGGGGTGATGGTGTGAGCAGCGCTTCGCCGTCCAGCGCCACAGGCGCGGTCCCCTCCGAGCGTGGACAGCACGACGCCGTCGCGGACCCCCTCTGCCGCTTCTGCGGTGCGCCGCTGTCTGCCGTGTTTGCCGACCTGGGCAGCTCGCCGCTGGCCAACTCCTACCTGCCGCCCGAGCGCCTGGAGGCGATGGAGCCCTTCTACCCGCTGCGCGCGCTGGTGTGTGAGCGCTGCTTTCTGGTGCAGCTGCAGGAGTACGAGTCCCCAAGTCAGATCTTCTCCGACTACGCCTACTTCTCCTCGTACTCCAAAAGTTGGCTCGAGCACTGCCGTACCTACGCCGAGGAGATCAGCCGGCGGCTGGGCCTGAATGAGAGCAGCCAGGTTGTCGAGCTGGCCTCCAACGACGGCTACCTGTTGCAGTACTTCCACGCGCGCGGCATTCCCGTGCTGGGGGTGGAGCCGGCGGGGAACGTCGCCGCGGTCGCGCAGCAGCGCGGCATCTCCACGCTTGTTGAGTTCTTCGGCGCCGCGACGGCGCGCGCCATGACCCCCGCCTCCTCAGCTGACCTGGTGATAGCCAACAACGTGCTTGCCCACGTGCCCGACATCAACGACTTCGTGGGCGGCGTGCAGATTCTGCTCAAGCCCGGCGGCGTGGTGAGCATGGAGTTCCCCCACCTGCTGCGTCTGATGCAGGGGAAAAGTTGGGACACCATCTATCACGAGCACTTCTCCTATCTCTCCTTCCTCGCGGCCAGCCGCGTGTTCGAGGCGCACGGGCTACGGCTGTATGACGTCGAAGAGCTGCCCACGCACGGCGGCTCGCTGCGCATCTTTGGTGCCCACCGCCACGATGACTCAAAGCCCGAGACCGAGCGCGCGGCGGTACTGCGCGAGCGCGAGCGCGCGGCCGGCTTTGAAGAGCTCGCCACCTACACCGGCTACGCCGCCAACGTCGCCGCCGACAAGCGCCAGATCCTCGGTTTTCTCATCGCCCTGAAGAACCAGGGCAGTCGCGTTGTCGGATACGGCGCTCCGGCCAAGGGCAACACGCTCCTGAACTACTGCGGCGTGCGCGGGGACTTCCTCGACTACACCGTCGATGTGAGTCCCTACAAGCAGGGCCACTACCTGCCGGGCACGCGCATCCCGATCCGCGCCCCCGAGGTCCTGCGCAAAGACCGGCCCGATGTCGTCCTAATCCTGCCCTGGAACCTGCACGCGGAGATCGCGCGCGAGCACGCCTACATCCGCGAGTGGGGAGGGCGCTTCGCGGCGCGCACCGGGGCGCGCATGGAGTTGCTGTGAGTGCGCTCGCGCCTGGAGCGAATGTGATCCCGCGTGCGCCCGCAGGCGCGGACTCAGTGGCTCGCTTGTGGGCGGTGGCGCCGTGATCGTCCATCCCACGGAGTTGTCCGGCGTGGTCGTGATCGAGCTTGAGCCCGCATCCGATGAGCGTGGCTCCTTCGCACGCACCTTCGACGCCGAGCTATTCGCGGCGCACGGTCTGGACGCGAGCGTGGTGCAGTGCAACACCTCCTTCAATGCCTGCGCCGGCACGCTGCGGGGACTGCATTACCAGGCGGCGCCGCACGGCGAGGGCAAGCTCGTGCGCTGCACGCGCGGGCGCGTGTTCGACGTAGCTCTTGACCTGCGCCCGGACTCGTCCACGCACCGACGCTGGCTGGGCTTTGAGCTCGACGCCGATGGCGCGCGCTCGCTGTTCATACCCGCCGGCTGCGCGCACGGCTTTCAGACGCTCGTTGATGGCAGCGAGGTTCACTACCAGATGACCTATGCCTACGTGCCCGAGGCAGCCCGCGGCGTGCGCTGGGACGATCCCGCCTTCACCATCGCCTGGCCCGAGCCGCCGGGCGGTTGTGAGCGCCTTCTCTCAGAGCGTGACCGCGCCTTCCCGGATTACGCGCCGTGAGCCCGGACTGTGCGCCGTGAGCCGCGTTCTCCTCACCGGGGCCAGTGGCTTCGTCGGGCGGCACACGCTCGCTCCCCTGCTCGCCGGCGGATTTGAGGTGCACGCCGTTACCTCCGGTGAGTCTGGTGAGCCACCGCTAGATGCGCCCGCCGAGGTGCGCTGGCACCGCACGGACCTGCTCGCTGCGGGGGCGCCCGCGGTGCTCGTCGGAGAGGTGCGGCCCAGCCACCTCCTGCACCTCGCCTGGTGCACCAGGCCGGGGGTCTTCTGGAGCACGCTCGAGAACCTCGACTGGGTCGCGGCGAGCCTTGCGCTGCTGCGCGCCTTTGGCGAGGCCGGCGGCCGGCGCGCCGTCGTTGCGGGGAGCTGCGCGGAGTATGCCTGGCAGGCAGAGACCCACTGCTCAGAGAGCCTCACCCCGCTGCAGCCCGCCACGCTCTACGGCGCCGCCAAGCACGGCCTGCACGCCGTGGCCCGGGCCTGGGCACGGCAGGTCGGCGTGGCGCTTGCCTGGGGGCGCATCTTTCACCTCTACGGCCCCCACGAGCCTCCCGGCCGGCTGGTGAGCGACGTGGCGCGCGCGCTCCTGCGCGGCGAAGAGGCCCGCTGCACGCCCGGCGAGCAGGTGCGCGACTTCCTCTACGCCCCCGAGCTGGGCGACGCCTTCGCTGCGCTGCTCGCCTGCGAGGAGGTCACGGGGCCAGTCAACCTGGCCTCCGGAGAGCCCGTGCGTGTTGCTGAGGTGATCGCGGCGATCGCCGCGCAGACCGGCCGGCCCGAGCTCGTGCGCCTGGGCGCGCTGCCAGTGAATCCAGGCGAGCCTGAGCGCCTCACAGCTGACGTGCGGCGCCTGCGCGATGAGGTCGGCTGGGCTCCCTCGCTCGATCTGGCTCAGGGAGCCGCGTGGACCGTGGGCTGGTGGCGACACGAGCTGGAAGGGGGCTCGCCGGAGGAGGAGGACGGGATGCGGGAACCGGAGGCCACGCCATGAGTGGCGTTGATGTCGCGATCGTCGCCTACCGCGGTTGGGAGCTGACGCACAGCTGCCTTGAGCACCTGCGCCAGCAGAGCATTCCGCACAACATCGTCGTGTGCGACAACGGCTGCGACGAGGGCACCTCCGAGCGCCTCGCCGCCGAGCACCCCGAGGTGAGGGTGCTGCGGATGGCGCGCAACATGCCCTACGCAGTCGCTTGCAACGCAGCCGTCGCGGCCGGCGAGGCCGAGCTGGTGGTGATGATGAACAATGACGTCGACGCCCGCCCAGACTTTCTGGAGCGCCTCGTGGCCCCCTTTGCCGAGCATCCCCGCCTGGGCTCGGTGGCGGCGCTGCTGCTGCGCCCCGGCGAGCGCCAGATCGACAGTGCGGGACTCGTCGCCGATCGCACGCTCGCGGGTTTCCCGCGCTACCACGGACTGCCACCCTCGGCTGCACTGGGAAACGCGAATGGAGTGGGGCCGACGCTTACCCTCACCGGCCCGGCCGGTGCCGCGGCGGCCTTCCGTCGCTGCGCCTGGGTGCAGGTGGGCGGGCTGGACGAGTCGATCTACGCCTACCTCGAGGACCTCGACCTGGCTCTGCGCCTACGCGCGGCCGACTGGGGGACCGCGCTGGCGCTCGATGCCCTTGCCGTGCACGTGGGTTCGGCCACGCTCGGACACCGCTCCGCGGAGCAGCGGCGCAAGAGCGGGCACGCCCGTGGCTATCTGCTGCGCCGCTACCGCGTGCTGCGCTCCTCCGTCGGCCCGCGCGCGCTCGCCACCGAGGCCGTCGTGGCGCTCGGCGACGCCGTGCTCTCGCGCGACTGCGCCGCGCTTGCCGGTCGTCTATCGGGCTGGCGCGCGGCCGCGGGGCGCCCGCCGTTGGCCTGGCCCCCGCCGCAGGCCGTCGACGGCCAGATCGGACTCGCCGAGTCGCTGCATCTACGCCGCGGGGTCTACCTGCGGCCGGCAGGCAGCGATGTCTAAAAAAGGCGGTGCCTCCTCGCAGCCCTTGCAGCGGCTCATCGTCGTCTGCCGCGCCGACCCCAGCGGACGCTACGGCTGGATCCCAGACCTGCGAGCAGGCGATGTGACGATCACCCTCGATCGCCTTGCCGACACGGATCTCGCCGCACGGGAGCCGCTGCCCTTCGACGACCTCGAGAACTGGCAGCAGCGCAGCGCCGCCGAGCATCGCATCACCGAGCTCCTGCAGACCATTCGCTCACATCCCGCGGTGGTGGCGGCGGGGCTCGGTCGATATACCCTCATCGAGCTCGTCGAACTGCGCCTGCGCATGGAGATGGCGCGTCTGTTGCGAGGTTGGACGCTCGCGCGTGCCGTGGACGGTGAGGCGCTGCCGATCTGCGATCCCGCCGCGCCCGCGGCGCTGTTGATGGGCCTACGTGCGGGCCTAGGCCTCGATCCCGCGGTCATCTCCTACACACCACCCCCAGCGCTGCCGGGCTCGCGCTCCAGGCGCGCCCTGGCACGTCCGCTCATGCGTCTGCTGGGGAGCGTCTCGCGCTCCGCTGATGTCCGCATCGCCGCCGTCGCGACCGGCAAGCTCGCCCTTGCGCTTGGCTCGCTCTCCTCCACGCAGCTGCACGCGATGGGGGTCGCTGCCATGCCCTTCCCCGGCCTCGATCACGGCAACAGCGCGCTGCTTGCACTGCGCCGCCGGCTGCCCCTGCTGCCCACCTACGGACCTCGCCGCGCCGATCTTTGCCCACGCGTGGAGTTGCCCGACCAGCTGGGGCTGAGTGAGCCACCCGCGCTGGATCGCGCACTCACCCTGCTCGTGGGACGGGCGCTTGCCGGCGTGTCCCGCGAGCTCGCCCAGGCAGTTGCGGCGCTCGCCGGCTTGAAGCGCGCGCCTTCGCTGCGTGCACTCTTGCTCCCCAGCGCCGCCTACGGCGCCTCGCGGCTGCTCATCGACTGGGCCCGTGCGCACGACATTCGCGTGGGCGCTATGCAGCACGGCATCTATGTCTTTCGCGAGTTCGACGGCGCCGACCGGCGCGCCGATGTCGTGTTCGGCTGGGGCGCCGCAACCGCCGAGCAGGCCCGTTTCTGGCCCGAGCCGCGACCCGAGATCGTGCCGGTGGGCGTTCCGGGGACGGTCGCGCCGAGGAGTCCGCGCCCGTCCGTGCAGGTCCCGCGGCGGGTGCTCATCGCGACCACGGCCACGCTTGACATGCCCATCCTGCCCGCGCGCTTCTGCGAGGACTTCATCGAAGTCGTTGCGCCGGGCCTGGCCTTGCTCGCTGCCGCGGGTGTGCGCTTTGCTCTGCGTCCTCACCCCGGCGAGGACCCGCAGCGCTACGTGCGCCTCCTGCGTGCCGCCGGTCTGGACATCGAGATCGCCGCCGGTGGACCGTTCCCGGCCGCCGTCGCAACTGCCGATCTGCTCGTCTCCTCGGCCTCATCGGTGGCATTCGAGGCCGCTGCGCTCAGGGCGCCGGTGCTGCTCTGGCTGGGCGACGCTCCCGGTTGGGTGCGGCGCGAGCACCTCGTCAGTCCCTGGGCCGAGACCGGACCCGGCACCTTCGAGTCGGCCGCCGATTTCCGTCTGCTGGCGGCTGGCCTGCTGGAGCAGCCTGCCGAGACCATCGCACTGGCTCATACGCTCAGCCGGCGCCTGGCGCGCTACGCCGAGCCCTTCGACGCCGCGCGCTTCGCCGCCGGTCTGAGCGCGCTTGCGGCATGAGCACGTCCGCTCCGCGCCTGCTGCTGTTGGGTGCGACCGGCCTGCTTGGTCAGGCGATGCTCGCTGAGGCACACGAACGCGGCTGGCCGTGCCTTGGGGCCGCGCGCACGGGCGCGGAGTGCGAGCTCGATGCCACCGACCCCACCGCGTTGCGGGAGCTCGTGCGAGCGCATGCCCCCTCGGCGATCATCAACTGCGCCGCGCTCACAGATCTCGCCGCCTGCGAGGAGCGTCCGGGGGATGCCTATGCCATCAACGCCCGCCTGCCCGCGCTGCTCGCCGAGCTCTCCATCGAACGTGACCTAGGATTCGTGCACATCTCTAGCGATCACTACTTCACTGGTGAGGGTGCGGCGCGCCACGACGAGTCGGCAGGTGTGCGCCTGCTCAATGAGTACGCCCGCACCAAGTACGCGGGCGAGGCCTTCGCGCTCGCTGCACCCGCGGCGCTCGTGGTGCGCACCAACATCGTCGGCCTGCGCGGCTGGCCGGGACGTCCCACCTTTGCCGAGTGGGCTTTGCAGGCACTCCAGGACTCCCGTCCGATCTCGCTCTACGACGACTTCTTCACCTCCAGCATGCACGCCCGCGCGTGCGCCGCTGCGGTCCTCGATCTCCTCGCGCGTGGCGTCATGGGTCTGCTCAACGTCGCCTCATCGCAGGTGTCCAGCAAGCGCGAGTTTGTAGCGGCGCTCGCTGCGGCCGCCGGTCTCGACCTCGCCCTCGCCGGCACGGGCTCGGTGCGCGAGCTCTCGCCGCGTCGCGCGGAGAGCCTCGGCCTCGATGTCAGCCGCGCGCAGGAGCTCCTCGGCCGTCGCCTTCCAGGGCTCGATGAGACCGTGCGGGCGATCCTCGCCGAACGCGCAAGCCACATCGTCAAGCCCGGGAGCGTGGCCTGAGATGGCCGGCCTGGGAGAGACCGGCAGAGGGAAAGGCACCGCGATCCGCGAGGGCGCCGCGAGCCCCGGAGAGGCTGAGAGCTACAGCACCAGCTTTCAGCTGGGCACCCGGCGGATCGCTGCCGAGGAGCCCACCTACTTCATCGCCGACATCGCCTCCAACCACGACGGCAGTCTGGAGCGCGCGAAGGAGCTGATCTGGCGTTGCCGCGAGGCCGGTGCGGATGCCGTCAAGTTCCAGCACTTCCGCGCTGATGCGATCGTCAGCGACTACGGGTTTCGTGAGCTCGGCGGCGCGCTCGGCCATCAGGCTGCGTGGTCTGAGCCGGTCTTCGATGTCTACCGCCGCTACGAGCTCAACCGCGACTGGACCGAGGAGCTGGCGGCCACGGCGCGTGCCGCGCAGGTCGACTTCCTAACGACGCCCTACGACCACGAGGCCGTGCAGCGCGTGGCTGCACTCGTGCCCGCCTTCAAGATCGGCTCCGGCGATATCGACTGGCTGGCATTCATCCGCCGCGTCGCGCGCGAGGGCAAGCCGCTGCTGCTCGCCTGCGGGGCCGCCTCCATGCAGGAGGTCGTACGCGCCCTCGATGCAGCGCTTGCGGAGAACCCGCGCGTGGCGCTCATGCAGTGCAACACCAACTACACCGGCAGCCTCGAGAACTTCCGCTTCATCAACCTGCGCGTGCTGAACGCATTCGCCGAGCGCTGGCCGGGACTGCCGCTGGGGCTCTCCGACCACACCCCCGGCCACGCGACAACGCTCGGCGCCGTGACGCTCGGCGCGCGCCTCATCGAGAAGCACTTCACCGACGACAACGCGCGCGAAGGCCCCGATCACCCCTTCTCGATGACGCCCTCCGCGTGGGCCGAGATGGTGCAGCGCACCCGCGAGCTCGAGCTCGCGCTCGGCGACGGCGTCAAGCGCGTCGAGCAGAACGAGCGTGAGGCGCGCATAGTGCAGCGTCGCTGCGTGCGCCTTGCGCGTGACCTCGCTGCGGGGAGCACGCTTGGCGCTGAGGACCTGGAGTGCCTGCGTCCCGCCGAGCCGGGGTCGCTGGGTCCCGATCGCGTGGAGGAGCTCGTGGGAGCCACGCTGGTGCATGCGATGTTGCGCGGCCAGGCGCTGGGCGACGAGGACATCGTATGGCCGTGTTGAGCTCCGAGGGCAATGTTGAGCGCCGAGGATGCCCTGCTGCCGTGTTGAGCGCTGAGGACGCCCTGCTGCCGTGTTGAGCGCCGAGGACGCCCTGCTGCCGTGTTGAGCGCTGAGCACATCGCCCTGCGCGCGATCGAGCGCGAGGATCTGCCCCAGCTGCTCGCCTGGCGCAATGAGCCCACCCTGCGGCGCTTCTTCCGCGAGCGCCGCGAGCTCAGCATGGAGGATCAGACCGCCTGGTTTGAGCGCACCATCGCCGGCCCCGGCAGCGCCACCACGCGTATGTTTGCCATCGCCCAGCGCCGCGGCGGCGAGCTCGTGGGCGCCTGCGGGCTGTGCTACATCGACTGGGTCGACGCCACCGCCGAGCTCTCCCTCTACATCGGACGCGACCGCGCCTACGTGGATGAACTGCTCGCCCCCGATGCGGCGCGGCTGCTCATAAGACACGCCTTCGCCGAGCTCGATCTGCGCCGATTGTGGGTGGAGGTGTATGCCTACGACACCCTCAAGGCAGAGCTCCTACGAGCGCTGGGCTTCGCGCTGGAGGGCACCCTGCGCGAGCACCGCTTCCACGCCGGCGCCCGTCACGACTCGCTGTTCTTCGGCCTGCTCCGCTCAGAGTGGCGAGCGTAGGCTCCACACCTCTCAGCCGCCTTCGATCCGCTCAATCGTGGCGTGCAGCGCCTGCGCCTGGCGCTCGGCCTCGTCCTGGCGCCAGTAGTTGGTCTTCAGCTGGATCAGCCGCGGCTGGAGCTCCTCGGCCACCGGGCACAGGCCCGGCGCGTACTCCTGGTAGACGCCCTCGTAGCGCGGATCGCGCAGCGGGCAGCCACCCGCGAACAGCGGCTCCAGGTAGGTGAGCCGCCAGGCGCCGTAAAAAGGATCGCCGCCTTCGTGCAGGAACACCCGCCGGAAGTCCTGCCACGAGCACCCAGGGTCGGCCAGGCGCAGCACGTAGGTCCAGTAGGTGTGTCTGACCCCGGGCGGCGTGTGCTGGGGCACGAGCCACTGCGTTCCCGCGACCGCCTGCGCGAAGCCATGTGCCACATCGATGCGCCGCTGCACGAGTTCATCTGCGCGCTGCACCTGCGCGAGTGCCACCGCCGCGCACAGCTCGGGCAGGCGGTAGTTGAAGCCGAAGCTCACGTGCCTGCTGTAGCCGGGATCCTGTATGTCCTGTGCGGCGATCGCGCTGCGGCGCGCGCCGATAGCGGCATAGCCGAGGCTGTTGAAGCGGCGTATGCGCTCCGCCAGCTCGCCGTCGTTGGTGGTGATCAGACCGCCCTCGCCGCTCGTCAGGTGCTTGCTTGCCTGCAGGCTGAAGCTCGCGGCGTGTCCGATCGCGCCCAGGCGCCGCTCGCCGATCGCACCCAGCACGGCCTCCGCGTCGTCCTCGAGCACGAACAGCCCGTGCTCGCCGGCGATCTGCATCAGCGCATCGAGCTCGGGCGCCAGCCCATACAGGGCCACCGGGATGATTGCGCGCGTGCGCGGCGTGAGTCGCTGCTTCACGCTTGCCGGATCGAGATTGAAGGTGTGCGCATCGACGTCGGCAAACACCGGCACCGCTCCGGCCTGCAGGACCGCCAGCGCGGTGCTCGCCATCGTCAGCGGCGGCACGATCACCTCATCGCCCGGCCCCACCTCCGCCGCCGCCAAAGCCGCGTGCATCGTGGCGGTGCCGTTGATGAATGCCACCGCATACTGCACACCCACGAGCTCGGCGAACGCCCGCTCCAGGCGCGTCGTCAGCGCGCCGCCCGCGGAGGTACGGAACTCCGCGTCGAGCACCTCCTGCACGTAGGCCCGCTCCAACGCACCGATGCGCTCGAGGTCAGGCATGGCTGTTCGGCTGAGGCTGGCGAGTGTGATCGGGACTGCACGTGCTGGCGGTGCCTTGCTCGGCGTCTGTACCGGCCTGCGCCAGCCCCTCCCAGGTTGGCCGAGGGTCCACGAAGGGACGCACCAGCTCTGTCAGCTCGGGATGGGAGTCCAGGAAGGCGATGATCTCCGCCAGGGGGATCAGACGCTCATCTCCGAGGGGGATCAGATGCTCGTGTCCGCCCAGGGCGTGGAAGACGGCGCGGCAGAGGATGAGATCCTCGGGATTGTCGACCGTCAGGCGCAGGTCAAGGCGCTGGCACTCCGGCGCCGGATGCAGGATCTCCACTGCGAACTCGCTCTGATGGAAGCGCGCGTAGTTGGCGATGTGCTCGCGGTCGGATGGGCCTCCCAGCTCGTGGCAGCGCTGCAGGGCAGCCAGGGTGAAGATCTCAAAAGCCGTGCCCTCCGGCACGAGGTCGAGCGCTGTCACATCGTTGCCGTCGGCGATGTGACGAGCCCACGCCGGCTCCAGCATGGAGATGTCAAAGAATGGGTCCTCGCTGGTCTTACGCAGCACGTCCGTGGCGCCGGCCGCGCGCGCCGTGGCGATTACGCGGCCCAGCACATCCTCTTCGGAGCCCACGAAGTAGGCCATCCCCGTGCGCTCGGCAAGCCCGATGAGGGCCTCCTCCCCGGCCCCCCGCGCGATCGCCAGACGCACCTCGGTCACGCATCCGAAGCGGCGCAGCGAGGAGGCCAGGTGAGCCACGATCGGCAGTCCCGGTGCGAGTGGCTGCAGCGGCTTGCCCCACAGCCGAGCGCTCTCGCAGCGACAGGGGAGCGCGGCGATGAGTCTGCGGCCTGTGCTCGACGCAGCAACCGGCCCGTCGCTCAGACCCGCCTCGTCGACGGCCGGCTCGATCCTGGCGCTCATACCGGCCAGCTCCGCGGGTCGATGAGCCGTGCGTCGGCGCCGGCGAGCTCGGCCAGCTCCTCCAGATCAGCCACCAACTCGACCGCAAGCTCGGGGCCGCCAGCAGCCGCCAGCAGCTCGCGCAGCTGACCGACGGACTCGCAGCCCACCACCACGCCGGCGGGGGCCGTGCGCTGCAGTACGAAGCGCAGCGCGGCGTGCTGTGGCGCCACTTCATAGCGCTCGCACAGTTCCCGCCAGCGCGCCAGAGGCGCGGCTGTGGAGCCCAGCCACTGCGGGTGTGCTTTTGCCGGTAGCAGCAGCAGCCCCTGCAGGAAGACGCTGCGCAGCATCACGCTCACGCCGACCGTGCGTGCACGCTCCAGCAGCCCGGCCCGCTCGATGCGCCGGTCGAGCACGCTCATGGGGGCCTGCACCAGGTCGATCTCCTGGAGCTCAAGCGCAAGTGCGAACTGCTCCGGGGTGTAGACAGAAACGCCGATTGCCTGCACCTGCCCCAGCGCCCGGCAGTCGCGCAGGGCTGCACCCAGGGGACCCTCCCAGCCGGCGATCTGGCGCGGATCGTGCAGCAGCGCGGCGGTGGGAGCAAAGCCCAGGCGCCTGCGACTAGCGGCCAGCGCGGCTGTGACGCCGGCGGCATCCTCACTCAGTGGGGCGAGCTTCGTCACGACGGCCACGTCCGGACCCGCGGCCCGGGCGCGCAGGTGGCGGCCGATGACGCTCTCGGCATCGCCATAGCCGCCGGCCGTATCCAGACAGCGAATGCCGCCACGTAGCGCGTACTCGAGCATCTCTTCTGCCTCATCCGCCGAGGGCTGTCCACGCCTGTTGGCCACTCCGTAGGGCATGCCCAACTGAGCCGTGCCCAGCGCCAGGCGTCCGACGGGGGTGCTGATGTCGGAAACACAATGCTCGCGATCGAGCCCGGAGCTTGCCCATTTCGTGGCCGCCATTTTGAACTCCTCGGAAACTCACATAGCCTGGCGAAGCGCCCGAGGGTAGCCCACACTACCGAACAACGCCGATATACATGACGACTGCAAGCACCACCGCGCCACTCCCACTAGATCTCGATGCGTTTCACAGGCGTGGCTACGCCGTGGTCGAGGGCCTGTTCTCAGCGCACGAAGTGCAGCAGCTGCGCACGCGGGTGCGCGAGGCGGTCGCCGCGGCCGAACGGGAGGATCGCATCGCCATCGAGTCGGGTCCCGAAGGGTCGATCCGCGTCTGCGCAGGCGATCTGCTCAGCAACCCGCGGCTGCGCAGTGTGCTCCTCGATGAGCGCCTGCAGGCGGTAGTGCGCGAGCTGCTCGGAGGTCAGCCGCAGTACTTCGGCGACAGCAGCGCGCGCATCGGCAGATACGGCATGCGCGGCTGGCATCGCGACTGCGTCAATCGCAGGCGCTGGCGCGGGGGTCCAGACTGGCAGGGTGAGTACCCGGTCGTGCGCTGCGGCCTCTACCTCCAGGACTCCTCGCGTCACAGCGGTGGTCTGGCACTACGCCCGGGCTCGCACCGTCCTGGCCGTCTGCGGCCCACGCTGCCCAAGCTGGTCGATGCCCGCGCTGGAGATCTGATCGTATGGGTGCTGCGCACCGTTCACTCCGCGGAGGCCGTGCGCATGCGCGGGCTGCCCCATCTGGTGCTCCCTCCGCGCCTGCAGACGCGCCTGCCGCAGCGCCTGCGCGTCCCCGAGGACGGCGAGCGGATAGTGATGTTCATGACCTTCGGCCTGGAAGGATCACACCTGCAGCACTACATCGACTACCTCAAGACACGCGACTACATGCAGACGTCTTGGGCCGCATCCAGCTTTGAGCCGGAGGTGTGGGAGCAGGCCCAGCGCGCCGGGCTGCAGGTGCTGCGACCGGTCCCCGCCTACGGCGCTCCCGCTGTCAATCGGATCCCCGTCTGAGAATGCCTGCGAGTCCCTTCATCCAGGACAAGGTCCTGCTCATTACGGGCGGCACCGGCTCCTTTGGCAGCGCCTTCCTAAAGCGAGTGCTGGCCGAGCATGAGCCTGCAGCGGTGAGGGTCTACAGCCGCGATGAGCTCAAGCAGTACGACCTCCAGCGCAAGCTCGACTCCGACGAACGCGTGCGTTTTCTGATCGGCGACGTGCGCGATGCCAAGCGCTTGGCGATGGCGATGCGCGGAGTGGACGTTGTCATCCACGCCGCCGCGCTCAAGCAGGTGCCGGCGTGCGAGTACAACCCCTTCGAGGCGGTCAAGACCAACATCCTGGGGGCCGAGAACGTCATCACCGCGGCGATCGCCAACGACGTGCCCCGCACCTTGGCGCTGTCAACCGACAAGGCTGTCAACCCCGTCAACCTCTACGGCGCCACCAAGCTCGCGGCCGAGAAGATCATCACGCAGGGCAACGCCTACGCTGGCGACTCGCCCGCGCGCTTTGCCACGATGCGCTACGGCAATGTGGTCGGCAGTCGCGGCAGCGTCGTTCCCCTCTTCAAGGCCCAGGCGCGCGAAGGGGAGCTGACGATCACCGACGAAGCCATGACCCGCTTCTGGATCACGCTCGAGCAGGCGGTTGAGTTCGTCATCAGCTGTCTCGGCCTGATGCGTGGGGGCGAGGTGTTCGTACCGCGCATCCCAAGCATGAAAGTGCTGGAGATGGCCGAGGCGATCGCGCCCGAGGCAACGCGCCGCATCATCGGCATTCGCCCCGGCGAGAAGGTGCACGAGGTGCTGCTCACCGAGGATGAGTCGCGCCACGCCCGCATGCTCGCCGATCGCTTCGTGATCTATCCACAGATGCCCCTATGGGGAACCGCGCCCGAGCGCGTTGGCGAGGAGTTGCCCCCGGGCTTTCGTTACTCCAGTGACAACAACGACAGTTGGCTCGGCGCGACGGACATTCGCGCGATGGCAGAGCTGGCCCCCGCGGTCGCCCACGCAGCAGAGGTCGTTGACGATGGCGGCGTGAGGAGCTGAGGATGGCCGCGACCGTGGATCGGGATCGCAAAGCAATCCCAGGCTCTCTAGGCCGTCTGCTGGAGCGCACCTTCTTCCAGCTCCAGCAGGCTGACAGTGAGGGCGAGGCCTACCACCCGCGTGGCCGGGCAGGGCTCTCGCTTGCCCTCAATCGTGCGCTGGTGGAACGTGGCCTGCGCGCGCCCTGGATGTGGTCGCCCGAGCGCTGCCAGGAGTTTTGGGCCAACATCGAACGCGGCGAGGACGTCAACGCGCCCAACGGTTACGCCGCCAAGTCGACGGAGATCGTCGATCTGCTGCACGAGTTCTGGCAGCCCGAGGTCGCCGCCAACGACGTCATCCTCGAGGTCGGTTGCAATGCGGGTGCCAACCTCGCCGCCCTGCATGCCCTCGGCTACTCGCACCTCAGCGGTGTGGAGATCAATCCCCATGCCATCGCGGAAATGCGCCGCGCCTTCCCGGCGCTCGCGCGGGACGCCGTCATTCATCAGGGGCGGGTCGAGGAGGTGCTGCCCAAACTGCCCAGCGACTCGGTCGATGTGGTCTTCGCGATGGCCGTCCTGCACCACATCCACCCCGCGAGCCGCTGGATCTTTGCGGAGATGGTGCGCATCGCGCGTCGCCACGTATGCGTGCTCGAGCCCGAGCGCGTCGTCTCGCACTACGTCTTCTGCCGCGACTATGGGCGAGTGTTCACGGGCCTCGGCTGCCGGCAGTTGCGCGAAGTGGAGATCGGTCACTCGGGCTTCCCGCGCGTCTCCCACGACTATCACGGCTACACCGCGCGCCTGTTCAGTGTTCCGTCTCCCTGAGGGCGGCCTACGTCGGCTCAGCGGGGCGTGGGTCGCGGGCGGAGTTCCGCTCAACACAGTCGTGCTCGGGGCACGCACGATCGTGCGTGGGCTCGTCGCGCTGGCCATGCTGCCGCTGCTGGTCGGGCGTCTCGGCCCGGCGCCCGCCGGACTGTTCATCTTCGCCACCACCCTCACCGGCTACTTCACGGCGGTGGAATATGGCGTTGGCACGAGCGTGACCAAGTACGTCGCCGAGTATCGCGCGATGGGCG
>DATBPO010000265.1:0-6021 GCA_036561265.1 Solirubrobacteraceae bacterium
CATCGGAAAGAGTACCTTTTCCAGGGCGATATATCGACGATTTTGGGGGTAAACCGTGCTTGAAGACCAGCAGCGCCGGCTCACGATCCTGAAGGGCATCCTCGCCTTCACCATCCTCTCCACCGCCATCCACTACACCCACAACTTCATCGCCGTCGATAAGTACCCCGGCCCCAAGGGCAGCTTCTACACCGTCGTGCGCGTGGCCATCGTCGTCGCCTGGCCGCTGCTTACATGGATCGGTCTGATGGGCTATCGCCGCTTCCGTGAAGGGCGCTACCAGGAGGCCCGCGTGTGTTTGGCGGTGTATTCGGCAACGGGACTGGCCACAATGGGCCACTTCATCTACGGCAATCCGCAGATCCCGGCCTTCTTCTATGCCACCCTCTTCACCGACGCCATCGGCGGCCTGGCGGTGCTGGCCTTCGCCCTATGGCCGACGGACTTGCATATCGAGCCCCGATCGGTTACACCCAGCTGAACGAAGCTCACGCGCCTAAGGAGGCAATAGATGGCTGCCACGGGAATCGATGAAGCAAAGCTCGAACAGTTCATGGGTCAGTTCGTAGGGGACTTGGGCGGTGCGATGACCGCGCCGCTGGTGCTGATCGGTGACAAGCTCGGTCTGTACAAGGCGATGGCCGACGGTGAGCCGGTCACGCCCGCGCAGCTGGCCGAGCGCACGGAGTGTCGTGAGCGCTACATCCGCGAGTGGCTCTGCCAGCAGGCCGCCAGCGGCTACGTGGAGTACGACGCCGCCGATGGAACCTTCCGGCTGCCCCCCGAGCAGGCGATGGCGCTGGCCGACGAAGACAGCCCGGCCTTCATCCCCGGCGCCTTCCAGCTGCTCGCCTCGGTCGTCAAGGACGAGCCGCAGATCACCGAGCGCTTCCGCTCGGGCGAGGGCATGGGCTGGCACGAGCACCACCACGACCTCTATGCAGGCACCGAGCGCTTCTTCCGTCCCGGCTACCTCGCCAATCTCGTGGACTCATGGCTGCCAGCGCTGGACGGTGTGGTCGAGAAGCTCACGCAGGGCGCGCACGTCGCCGACATCGGCTGTGGACACGGCGCCTCGACGATCCTCATGGCCAAGGCCTTCCCGGCCTCGACCTTCGTCGGCTCGGACTACCACGATGGCTCGATCCAGGCCGCGCGTGCCGCCGCCGAGCGCGCCGGTGTGGCCGACCGCGTGAGCTTCGAAGTCGCCTCGGCCAAGGACTTCGGCCCCGGTCCCTTCGATCTGGTGTGCGTGTTCGACGCCCTGCACGACATGGGCGATCCCGCCGGCGCCGCGCGCCACGTGCGCGATGTACTCGCCGAGGACGGCACCTGGATGGTCGTCGAGCCCTTCGCCGGTGATGCCATCGAGGACAACCTCAACCCCGTCGGGCGCATCTTCTACGGCGGCTCCACGATGCTCTGCACCCCCGCCTCGCTGAGCCAGGAGGTCGGGTTGGCGCTCGGCGCGCAGGCGGGAGAGAAGCGTCTCACCGAGGTGCTCGGCGAAGGTGGCTTCACGCGCGTGCGCCGCGCGGCCGAGACGCCCTTCAACATCGTGCTCGAGGTGCGGCCTTAGGGGCGCGGTTCTAGCGGTCGCCGACGCGATTACCCCCGCTGCGCATGCCGTGACGCAGGCGCTGCACCTGACGCAGCTCCTGGACGTCCTCGTCGAAGGTGGGTGTCCGGGCGTTGGCGTCGCCGCCGAGCAGCTCCGCTTGGAGGCGCTTGCGCACGACCTCGCCGGCGATGGCATCGACGCGCTGCGCGCCCGCGCCGGGGCGTGAGCTGACGACCCGCACGAGCTGCTCGCCGCGGAAGAGCAGCCCCACGCCGTCGTCCACGGCCCAGCCGCCGGGCAGCACACCGCTGCGCACAGCCGCGAGCCACGCCGGCAACCGCTCGGGCTCGCCGTCGGCGTGCACGGTGAGCGATCCTTTCAGCAGCCCCAGACCCGCGAGCGGCTCGGGCTCACCGATGGCGCGCGTGATGCCACCCTCAAACCAGCACATCGCTCCGGCGCTGAGCCCCGCCAGCACCGTGCCCCGGCGCCAGGCCTCGATCAGCAGCTCATCCAAGCCATGCGCCCGCCAGATTGCGAGCAGGTTGCGCATCGAGCCGCCGCCCGCGTAGATGATGTCCTGTCCCAGCATGGTGTCCTTTAGCGAGCGCCGCTCCTCACGCAGGTGAAACAGCGAGAGGTGCTCGGGCACGCAGGCACGCCCCGCAAAGCGCGCCTGAAAGGCGTTGATCTGCGCATTGGGATCGCCGGAGGCGGTGGGCAGGAAGAGGATGCGCGGCGCCTTGATGTGCGCGGGAACAAGGCTGAGGATGAAGTCATCGAGCAGCGGATTAGTGGGCTCCATCGTGAAGCCCCCGCCGCCCATGGCGAGGATCAAGCGCTGCTCCTCGTCGGTCTCGCCGCCGTCCTCCTCATCCCTCTCAGCAGGTGCGCTCACGCGGCGAACACCGACTCGCGGGGTCTTAAGAGCTCATCCTCGCCCCCAAGATATGAGACCTCCAGCGGGACCTCCACGACGCCGTGCCCGCGTGGCTCGACCCTATACGCGCGCGCGTGTGGGCGCGAGCTGACAACGCGCATCAGCTGGCGGCCGCGGAAGTGCAGCGCGGCACCGTCGTCGGCGGCGAAACCGGCGCGCATGCCGTCGCCCACGAAGCGGTGGTACTCCTCGCGCCGCTGCGGCTCGGCGTCGTAGTGCACGCAGTTGGAGTACGGCAAAAGCCCCAGGCCGCGCACACGCTGCGGCGGGCCATGGAAGGCGCTGAGGGCCTCGCTGAACCAGCACAGCGATCCCGCTGAGGGGCCGCACAGCACAATGCCCTGCTGCCAGGCGCGGTGCAGCACCTCATCGAGACCGTGCGCGCGCCACACGCCCAGCATGCTCACCACGTTGCCCCCACCCACGTAAATGACGTCCTGGCGAAGCAGGTGCGAGGCGATGTCCTCCTCCACGCCGCCCGTCCCCTGATCGCGGCGAAATAGCGACACATGGCTGGCCTCGCACTCCGCTGAGAAGCGACGGTAAAAGCGCACCACGTAGTGGTCGGCATCGCCCGAGGCCGTCGGCAAGAAGCACACCCGCGGGCGCGTCGCGCCGGCCAGCGAAAGCACGTAGTCATCGAGCAGCGAGCTGTCCTTCTCCATCGAGAAGCCCCCGCCACCCAAAGCGAGAATCTGAGGAGGGGTTGGGGGTCGCGTGATTCATCACCTCTCTGGCGGGCCACCGATCGGGGTTGCCGCGCGGCTTGCGCGTGCGCGGGTTGGGCGTTGACGACAATTTCGCCGATTGGACCGCCGCGCCCTATGGACGGCGGTTGGAACATGCGCGCGGGGCTCTTGGACATCCGACCATTAGGGTTGCGCGCTCGGTTCAGAACGTGCGCTTCACGCGCGCTGCACCCTCCGGTGCCGGGGCGCATGTGCCATCCGCGCAACAATCAGCACATGAAGATCCTGGTGGTGGACGACGACCGTGCCGTGCGCGAGGCGTTGCGGCGCGCGCTGCAGCTGGCGGGCTACGAGGTACAGAGTGCCGCTGACGGCGCCCAGGCACTGGATGCAATCGCGCTGGAGGTCCCCGATGCCGTGGTACTCGACGTGGGGCTGCCGGGCATGGATGGGCTTGAGGTCTGCCGGCGCCTGCGCCTGCTGCAGAACCGCGTGCCGATCCTGATCCTCACCGCGCGCGACGCCGTGGAGGATCGCATCGACGGGCTCGATGCCGGCGCGGATGACTACATGACCAAGCCCTTCGACGTGGGCGAGCTCAAGGCGCGTCTGCGCGCGCTGCTGCGCCGCACCGGCCAGGCGGACGGGAGCGAGAGCGGTGGTGAGGAGGAGGTGCCGGTGTTCGCGGATGTGCACCTCGACGGGGTGCGCCACGGCGCCATCGTGGGCGAGCGCTTCGTGGAGCTCACCCGCACCGAGTACCAGCTGCTTGAGCTCTTCATGCGCAATCCCCGCCGCGTGCTCTCGCACAGCACCATCTACGAGCGCGTCTGGGGCTATGACTTCGGACCCACCTCCAATGCGCTGCGCGTATATATCGGCTACCTGCGCCGCAAGCTGGAGGGTGCGGGCGCGCCGCATCTCATCCACACCGTGCGCGGCGCCGGCTACGTCCTGCGCGAGCCCTGAGCATGACGCTGCGCGCGCGCATCGCCGCGACCGCCGGCGTATCGGTTGCCCTCGCTGTGCTTGCCGCGGCGCTCGGGTTGTATCTGGGGGTGCGCGCAGATCTGCGTGGCGAAGTTGACAAGTCGCTGCGCGAACGTGCGCACGCCCTGGCCGTGCCGGCTCCTGGCGGGCGGCCGGCTCAGAGAGGAGGGCCCGGTCCCGGTCCGCCGCCGGGTGATGGCGATGGCGACGGCGGCCCCGGCGGCCGTGGCTTTCCCACCAACCTCCCACCCGCTCCCTTCGGCGAGGCGCAGGGCTACGTGCAGTTCATCTCGCCCGGAGGCACACTGGTGGTGCCCGGCGGTCAGCGCTCGCCCGCACGCATCGTCCCCAGGGCGAGCGACAATGCGATCGCCCGCCGCGGCAGCGGCAGCTCGCTGAGCGACAGGACTGTGGACGGCACCCGGCTGCGCGTCCTCACGCTGGGCACCGGCGCCCGCGGCGCGGTGATGGTGGCCCGACCCCTTACCGAGGTCGACAACGAGCTGAGTGGGCTGTTGCTGCTGCTGGCCGTGATCGGCGCTGCCGGGATCGCGCTGGCCGTGCTCTTGGGGACACTCGTTGCGCGCACCGCGCTGGCGCCCATCGCGCGCTTTACGCGCCGCACAGAGACGCTCAGCGGGAGCCTCGACTTATCGGAGCGCCTGGAGGTCCGCGGCCGCGACGAGCTCGCGCGCTTGGCGCAGAGCTTCAACGCCACGCTCGATGCGCTGGAGCGCTCGGTAGCGGCGCAGCGCCACCTGATCGCCGATGCGGGGCACGAGCTGCGTACCCCCATCGCCAGCCTGCGCGCCAACATCCAGGTGCTGCAGGAGGCCGAGCGCCTGCCGCCGCACGAGCTCGAGAGCCTGCGCGCGGATGTCGTGGCCGAGCTCGATGAGCTGACGGCGCTTGTGGGGGATGTCGTGGAGCTCGCGCGTGCCGGCGACGGCGCGGGGGGCGGTGGCCCGGGGGGCGGTGGCGCAGGTGGAGGCCAGAGCGGAGGCGGTGGAGGCGGGGAAGCGCAGGGTGCGTCCCTCGATGACGTGCGCCTGGACGAGATCGTCGAGCACGCCCTGCAGCGCGCCCGCCGTCGCGGTGACGTGCGCTTCGCGGCCCAGCTTGAGCCGACGCTCCTGCGCGGCAATGCCCAGCGCATCGACCGCGCGGTCTCCAACCTGCTCGACAACGCCCGCAAGTTCTCGCCGCCCGGGGGCCTGGTGGAGGTCGCCCTGGAGGACGGCGAGCTGAGCGTGCGCGACCATGGCCCCGGCTTCGCCGAGTCCGACCTGCCCTTCGTCTTCGACCGCTTCTACCGCTCCGACGCCGCCCGTGGGCTGCCGGGCTCCGGCCTGGGGCTGGCGATCGTGCGCCAGAGCGCCCTGGCGGGCGGCGGCTACGTGAAGGCCGCCAACGCCCCCGGCGGCGGGGCGCTGTTGCGCGTCAGCTTCGGGCCGCCGGTCTCATACACAGCTCCTACGCAAGCTAAGCCTCTCGCATAGTTTCCTGTTTTTATGAGCGAAGCAGCAAGAATATTGTAAGATCTCTCGTATAAAAGGGATCAGGATATGGCTTCCTCCGCGATACCAATCTCCGAGCGGCCGCTGAGCGAGCGGGCGTTCGTTGCGCTCAGCCGTAGGTCTCTTGACGCCGGCAGGCATCCGGTCGTTCGTCTCGATGAGGACATGGAGATACTGGACGTAACGACGGGCTCCCGGCGTGGGAGCCAGGACGCTCTTCGCCAGCTTGAGCGCGACGGTCGTTTGCGACGTTTGCGGCGAGGCGTCTATCTCCTGGCTGCGCCGACGGGCTCGACCGATGCTCGTGTGATGCCGCTCATAGAC
>DATBPO010000266.1:0-3730 GCA_036561265.1 Solirubrobacteraceae bacterium
ATCATCGACGGCGGCCACACCGCCAAGGCACGCCACGCCGACAGCCGCACCGGCAGCGAGGGACTGTGTACCGATTTCGCCCTGAGCGTCCTAATCCCCGCCCCGTGGCTACGCGCCGACTGGCAAACCGGACAACGCAACGTGAGCACCCTCGCCGAACGCTACCAAGTACCCGCCCAGGACATGGCACACCGCCTGAGCGTCCTCGGACTCTCACCGCACCCACCGCCGCGCCGTGGGCGCCGCGCCCGCTGCCACTGGCAGACACACCCAAGCACAAGGAAAGGACGTAAATGACACTCACACTCACCAAACCAACTGACACGGACGCGCCGACGGACATCGTCAAACGAGCCGTGCTCTACCTGCGCGTCAGTTCACGCGGACAGCTTGAGACCGACTACGACGACGATGGCCTGTCGATCGCCGCACAGCGCGAGCGCTGCACACAGAAGGCCGGCGAGTACGGCGCCGTCGTTGTCGATGAGTACATCGAGCGTGCCGAGTCCGCCAAGACCGATCACCGCCCCGAACTGATCCGAATGCTCCGGCGCATCAAGGAGCAGCGCGACGTCGACTACGTGATCTGCTGGAAGGTCGATCGCTTCGCACGCAACCGCCGCGACGACGCCAACATGCTGTTCGATATCGAGCTGGCCGGCACCCGGCTGATCAGCGCGACCGAGAACATCGACCAGACCCCAGCCGGTCGGCTGATGCACGGTATGCTCGCCACCTTTGCCGAGTATTACAGCCGCAACCTCGCCAACGAGGTACTCAAGGGCGCGACCGAGAAGGCCAAGCGCGGCGGTACACCCGGACGCGCCCGCCTCGGCTACCTGAACGTCCGCGAGCAGTTGCCCCAGGGCGGCGAGGTACGCACCGTCGTCATCGACCCCGACCGCGCCCCGATCATCCGCTGGGGGTTTGAAACCTACGCCACCGGCCTCTACAGCACCGCCGACATGATGCTGCTACTTGAGACCCGCGGGCTGCGCACACGCGGCGACCGCCGCCGCGCACCACAGCCACTGAGCCTCTCCGGCGTCCACAACATGCTCTCCTGCCCCTACTACGCCGGGATCGTCACCTACCGCGGCAAGCACTACCCCGGCCGGCACGAGCCGATCGTCAGCCAGGAGCTGTTCGACAAGGTCCAGGCCGTCCTCGCCTCACACCGGCACTCAGGCGAGCGCGACCGCAAGCACCAGCACTGCCTCAAGGGCACCATCCGCTGCGGCACCTGCGGCAGCCGCCTGATCTACTCCCGCCACAACGGCAACGGCGGCACCTACGAATACTTCATCTGCAAGCGCAACCAGCACGGACAGTGCCCCCAGGGCTATCAGCCCGTTGATCTCGTCGAGGAGGCCGTCGAGGAGAACTACCGCAGCGTCACCATCACCGACACCGAACGCGACGAGATCCGCCAGGCGCTCACCAGCGACCTGGGCGAGCGCGTGGCGACCGCCCAGCAGGAGATCAACCGCTGCCGAGGCGTCCTGGACGAAGTCAAAGAGCAGGAACGCAAGCTCCTGAACATGCACTACGAAGACCGCATCAGCAGCGAACTCTTCGATGACGAGCAGACCCGCTTACGCCAGCGCCGCCAGGACGCCGAAGCCCTGATCGCCCGCCTGAACGTCAACCACGAAGACGCCACCACCACCCTCGACCTCGCCCTCGAAATCCTGGGCGAAGACCTCCACGACCTCTACCAGCGAGCCAACGACACCGTCCGGCGTCTGCTCAACCAGGCGATCTTCAAAGCTCTCTACGTCTGCGACGAAACCGTCACAGACGTCAATCTCACCGGGCCATTCGCCGCGCTACACGACCTGCGCAACTCAATCCACGGCCTCCCCACCAACACCCCGCACCCCGCACTAGCCGTCGTCGCCGACATGCCGCCCCAGGACGCCAAAGCCCCCGCGCCCAAGGGGGAACGGGGGCTTTCAGACGCTGGTTCGACTAACGACGTTTTGGTGCCCCCGCCAGGAGTCGAACCTGGATCTACCGCTTAGGAGGCGGTCGTCTTATCCATTGGACTACGAGGGCTCGTGCCCCATGACCAGGGCCTCGGCTAAGGCTATCGGCGCGCGACGGGACACCGGGACGAGGCGCGATACCAGCCTCCAGAACATCTGTCCCCGACAGGCGGTGGCGTCCACAGCGGAGCCTAAGCTCACCACAGAGAGATCGTGAACGGGGTGTCTACATTACTGCGGCTCCTATCGCGGATCGCCTGCGCGATCGTGCTGGTGTCCTTTGCCCTGTTCGCCATCGACCAGGCCGGCAGCGCCAGCGCGCAGCAGCAGAACGAGGTCAACGAAAGCGGGCCCGCGAGCGGCGCGGGTGCCGCCAAGCCCAAGAGCACCGCGACTGCCAAGAAGGGCGAAGGCGGCGTGCGCGAAGCGATCGATGAAGCCTCCTCGACGATCACTTCGCCCTTCGCCGGAGCCGTGGCGGGAGTGCACAACGAATGGGCCACGCGCGGCATTCGTCTGGTGCTCGCGCTGTTGGTCTACGGGTTCGGCCTGGGCTACCTCGCCCGCGTGCTGCGCGTGCGCGTATAGACGCTACGGCCCCGCGTTGCCGCGCACGCTGTGGCTGCCGCCGCCGCTCTCGAAGTAGACGTCCACGGGCGTGCCCAGCTGGACCCAGGCGAAGATCGCGGGGGCGTCGGGGATGGGCACGCGCAGGCAGCCGTGGCTGGCGGCGAAGGTGGGCACTTCGGCGTAGCCGTGGATGGCGTAGCCGCGGATGAAGTAGTTGGAGTCGACCATGCCCTTGGCGTTGGTGCCGGGGGTCTTGCTGTACACCTGGAAGCGCCCGATGACCGTGGGCGTCGAGGGCTTGCCCGAGCTCATCGTGTAGATGCGCCGCACCCTGCCGCCCGCTTCGATCTCCGCGAGCAGCTGGCGCGTGAGGTCGGCCTCCACGTGGCGTCCATCGGAGCGGTAGCGCACATGGAACTGGCCCGCGCCGCGCTGCAAAAGGTGGAACATCGTGGCGCTCGTGCTGGTGATGCGCGCAAGGCCCGTGAGCTTGCGGTAGGCCACCACCGCGCGGCCGGTGGCTTCGTTGTAGCTGCCATCCACGGGCACCGCCACGTGCATCGCGCTCAGCTGCTCCTGCAGGAGCTTCACCGCGGGGCCACTGTCGCCTTCATGCATCGTTGAGCTGACGATGCGCACCGCGCCGGTGGCGGCCGAGAAGGCGCCCTCGCCCGCACTGGCCCCGTGCGTCGCAAAGGCCCGCAGCACACCGGTGGCAGAGCTCGTGTAGGCGATGTGGAACTGGCCCGCGCCGTTGCCCACGGGCGTCACGCTGACCGTGCGCGTCAGCACATCGCGCCCATTGCGCTGGAAGCGCACCGCCACCTTCTGGTGGGGCACGTAGGGGATGACGATGCCCCGTATCGCCACGCTCTCGCCGGTGAGCGCGAAGCGGGGGTGCCCATGGGCGTGCTGCACCGCGAGCGTCATGTGCCCCGCGACAGGGCCAGGGGTAACCGGCGGAGGTGGTGGTGTGGCGGCGAGCATCGCGTTACAGATCCTATGCGCCGGCGCCGACGGCAGGGGCGGGTGCCGGCGGCGGCGCCAGCGGCGGGGGATCGCCGATGATGCCCACGCGGCGCAGCGCAAGCGCCAGTGAGCCGATGATCGCCAGCGCCGCGAGCATCAGCAGCGCCGTCTCTCCCGCGCTCCATTCCTCAAGCGCCCCGAAG
>DATBPO010000267.1:0-3297 GCA_036561265.1 Solirubrobacteraceae bacterium
GGACGACGCGGATGAGCCGGCGGCGCTGCGCAGCATGCTCTACCTGACGCTCTTCCCCACGGCGTTCTTCCTCTTCGCGGGCTATGCGGAGTCGCTCTTTCTCGCCACGGCGATCTGGTGCGTCGTCTGCTGCCGGCGCGGACTCTGGTGGCAGGCGGGCGCGCTGGGTCTGCTGGCGGCGGCGACCCGGCAGATGGGCTTGTTCCTCGTCCTGCCGTTCGCGTATGAGTATGCCAAGCAGGCGGGATGGAGCCTGCGGCGGCTGCGAGCGGACGCGCTGGCGGTCCTGCTAATTCCCTGCGGGCTGCTGCTATTCATGCTCTGGCTCTGGCGCAGCGCCGGCGATCCGCTGGCCTTCAGCCACGCGGAGGCGCACTGGCAGCATACGCTGATGGCTCCGTGGCAGACATTCCGCATCGCGGCGCGCGAGTGGCTCTCGCCCGACCGCATCTTCACCTTCCGTGACACGGTGGATATCCTGGCGTTGGCGGTGATCGCGGCGGCGCTGATCTTCGGGCTGCGCGGGCGGCGCCCGATTCGCCCCGGCGAGTGGGGCTACGCGGCGGCGGGTTGGCTGCTGGTGGTCATCTACCCCGCCACCGGCTGGATCTTGCAGTCGGACGCGCGCTACATGCTGATCGAGTTCCCTTGCTTCCTGTGGATCGCGCGCCAGCCGTGGCCGCGCTGGGTTCACGCCGCGCTGCTGCTGCTCTCGACGGCGCTGCTGCTGGCGATGACGCAATATTTCTTGCGCGGGAAGGTAATTATTTAGCAAAAAGTGAAACCGCCCGGCGCGAAATGTGCGCCGAGCGGCTCCAAGCGAAAATGGTAGCGATGAAACCGAATCAGTCCAGATAATCCTTCAGCCGGCGACTGCGGCTGGGATGGCGGAGCTTGCGCAGCGCCTTCGCCTCGATCTGGCGGATGCGCTCGCGGGTCACTTTGAACTCTTTGCCCACTTCTTCAAGGGTGCGGCTGCGGCCATCGTCCAGCCCGAAACGCAGGCGCAAGACCTCCTGCTCGCGCTGGGTCAGCCCGTTGAGCGCGTCCTTCACCTGCTCCTTGAGGATCTGGTGACTGGCCGCCTCCGCCGGCGCCAGCGCCGTATGGTCCTCGATAAAGTCGCCCAGGTGGCTGTCGTCCTCCTCGCCGATCGGCGTCTCCAGGCTCACCGGCTCCTGGCTGATCTTGATGATCTCACGCACCTTGTCGGCGCTGATCTCCATCTCCGCCGCGATCTCCTCGGCGGTCGGCTCGCGGCCCATCTCCTGGAGCAGCCGGCGGCTCGTGCGAATCAGCCGGTTGATCGTCTCGACCATATGCACCGGAATGCGAATCGTGCGCGCCTGGTCGGCGATAGCGCGGGTGATCGCCTGGCGGATCCACCACGTCGCATACGTCGAGAACTTGAAGCCCTTGGTGTAGTCGAACTTCTCGACGGCCCGAATCAGGCCGATGTTGCCTTCCTGGATCAGGTCCAGCAGGCTCATCCCGCGCCCGATGTACTTCTTCGCCACGCTGACGACCAGGCGCAGATTCGCCTCCGTCAGCCGGCGCTGCCCCTCCTCACCGGCGATGATCACGCGGATGTTCTGTTGAGCCAGCGGCTTCAGGCGTTCCTGCTTGCCCCGGTCCATACGCTTGGCCAGCGTCACCTCATCCTCAGCGGAGAGCAAAGGGACGCGCCCGATCTCGCGCAGATACATGCGCACGGGGTCGTCCAGGCCGCTTTCAAGCTCGGCGGAGAGCGCGGAGGAGAAGCTTTCGCGCAGTTCCTCCCACTTGCGGGGGCTCGCGGGCTCAGCGTCCGCTTCCGGCTCGGCGTCCGGCCAGGGACGCCTGGACGGGTCCAGCGTATCGATTGCCATAGGCTCAACCTCTATCTTGAACACCTCGTCGGGGGGATCTTCGTCGCACTCGGTCACGTCGAAATCCCGGCGCTCGACGGTAAGGGCACTGAACACCTCCGGCAGCAGAGCGAGACGCTCGCCGAAACCGGCAGTGTTTGTATCGTGGGCCTCGCCGAGCGACAGAGCGCGCCGCGAATCGCTCGCGACGGTCATCGCCGGCCGGCTGGCGAGCAGCCGAAACGCGGGATGCTCGGCATCCTCGGAAGCCTCGTCGTCCTCATCCTCCTCCCACGCCGCTGGGACGGCGCCGTCTCCCCACCGCACATCGAGCGGCCGCTCGTAATCGAGAGTCCGCTGCTCCCCTCTGCCGTGCTCGCGTCTGCCCATTTTCGCGTACTGCCCTCCTGAGCGGCGTCGTGGACGGGAAACTGTCCCCTCCGCGCTGGCCGGGCCGCCGTGGTAAAACTCCGGCTCCCGCCTGGCGCGGCACACGCGCTCGTCGTCGCCACCGCCGTCCTGTGTCGCGGCGGGCCTCCTGGGGGAAGCGCCGTCGCCGAATGAGACCAATTAAGACCCAATCGAGACCACATCGCCATGTGACAGAGAACGTGACCGCACGCTCCCATCACGTGTCTAACCATGCAACCCAGAGGCGGCGTCAATCGCCCTCCGCTGAGAAAGCAGGTATTGTTTGCGTCTGAGCAACGCCCGCAGCGCCTCGTCATCACCGGATTGCTCGGCGTCGCGTTGCAGATAGTCGAGTTCGGCCATCTCCTCTTTCAGGCGCATGCGCTTCAGCCGGTAGGCCGAGCTGCTGGCCGCCTTCGCGAGTCCTTGGCCCTCTGGAAACACGCTGGACGCGACACGAGCGCGCGCCCGTGGCGCCGTCTCCCGCAGGACCGGCGGCAGCTCATCGAGGAAGGCCGTAACATCCAACGCGGGATGGGCTTGCAGGGCGGCGGCGAGTTGCGCGAAGAGCGCGCGTGTCTCCGTCCCGACAAAGTCGCCTTCAGCGATGATCGCGTAGACCTCCGACCAGACCTCCGGGTGTTCGAGCAGGAGGCCGAGGCAATACTCCTCCTGCGCTTGTTCGGCGAGCAGACGCGCCGCCATCCCGGAATTGGCTGCCCGCGCGCCGTCCCCGCCGCCGGTCGCACTATATGACGTAGCAGTACCTTTATGCTCGGTTTCCAGGTACTTTTCTCCCAATCGCTCGACAGGCGCGGCCGCCTGCGCGTGGTCGCCGTCCCGCTGGTCCGTGCGCGCCGGACCCCGCGTCGCCTGGTCGCGGTCGCGCTTGCGCCGCACTCCCTCTAGATCTCGCCTAAGCTCAACCTCCTGGATACGAATTCGGGACGCTACGCGCTTTACATAGTCCTCGACCAACGTTCTGTCTCGCACCTGGACAATGATTGGCAAAAGACGATGGCTAGCTTCAGCCTTTCCC
>DATBPO010000268.1:0-3222 GCA_036561265.1 Solirubrobacteraceae bacterium
GCGTGGCTCACGCGCCAGGCGATAGCTCCACTCCAGGCCCGAGCGCTGCATCCAAGGCGGCGCCTGGGCGAGAAGGCCAGCGTGGAAGTCAAACGCGGCACCCACCCCGACCAGCAACGGCGCGAGCAGACGTGGCCGCATGTGGTGCATCCAGCGCTCCTGCTTGGGCTGGCCGATGCCGACCCACACGATGGCGGCGCCGGAGCCGTCGATGTCGGCGATGACGCGGTGCTCCTCCTCGGGCGTGAGCTCACGAAATGGAGGCGAGTAGCCGCCGGCGATCTGAAGGCCCGTAAACCGTTCGCGCAACCGCACTTCCAGCAGCTCGAGCGCGTGGCGATCGTGCCCGCCATAGAGGTATATGGGGGTCGCGTTGGCGGCCGCACGGGCACAGAAGCCGGCCATCAGATCCGGCCCATACAAGCGCGTGGCCCGCTTGTGCCCGAGTGCCCGCAGCGCCCACACCAGCGGCATGCCGTCGGGGAGGGCAAGCGTTGCCCCGAGCACGGCCGCCATCGTCTCGGGTTGCTCTTGGGCAGCCATCACGAGGTTCACGGCCGCCGCGGTCAGATAGCCCCGCTCCCCGGCCGCGATCATCCCATCCATCCAGTCCATGACTCCCCCGTAGTCGCTGATCGCCAGTGGGATACCGAGAATCTTTGCGCACGGCGGCGGGTTGGTGTTCGGGGCGCCCGGGGACACGAAAGTGAAGAGCCTACCGGCGGGCCCTCGGCGATACGCTTGCCCGAGTGCCGATCGACCCTGATTTCTGGGCTTCACGACGCGTCCTGGTCACTGGCCACACCGGCTTCAAGGGGGCGTGGCTGTCGCTGTGGCTGCGATCGATGGGCGCGAGCGTGAGCGGAATCGCGCCAGGATCGCCGACCGACCCATCGCTGTATGCGGTGGCGAGCACCGGCAGCGGCGTCAGCGAGCACGCCGTGGACGTCCGCGACGCACCCGCGCTGATCGAGGTATTTGCCCAGGAGCGCCCGGAGATCGTGCTGCATCTGGCGGCTCAGCCGATGGTCCGCAGGTCCCTGCGAGACCCCCACGGCACCTATGAGATAAACATTATGGGCACCGTCAATGTGCTGGAGGCCGTGCGCGGGTGCCCCGATGTGCGCGCAGTGTTGGTAGTTACCTCCGATAAGTGCTATGACAACAGTGACGATGTTGCGCACGATGGGTCCTTCACGGAGGGCGATGCGATGGGAGGCAGTGACCCCTATTCGAGCTCGAAGGGGTGTGCGGAGTTGGTGAGTGGCGCTTACCGGGCCTCTTACTTCTCAGGGCACGGTGGCCCACGTTTGGCCACCGCCCGCGCCGGCAACGTGATCGGCGGCGGCGACTGGGGGGAGGACCGCTTGATCCCCGACATGGTGCGCGCCGCCGCGGTGCAGCGCCCAATCCGGATACGCAACCCCGAAGCGGTGCGTCCCTGGCAGCACGTGCTCAACCCGCTGTACGGCTATCTGACATTGGCGCAGTCGCTGTGGGACTCACCAGAGTTCGCCGAGGCATGGAACTTCGGTCCCGATCCCGAGGACGCGCGACCGGTGCGCTGGATCGTGCAGCGGCTGCTCACACTGTGGGGCGGAGCGCTGGAGTGGGAGCACGACCAGGACCAAAACCCGCCCGAGGCGCGCAATCTGACGCTCGACTCCAGCAAGGCCGCCGCGCGGCTGGGCTGGCGGCCCGTGTGGGATCTCGAGCAGGCGCTGGAGCGGATCGTGCACTGGCACCAGTCCCACCGACGCGGGGATGACATGCGTAGCTTCAGCTTGGCGCAGATCGATGAATTCATGCAGCATCGGCTCCCGTACCGATCAGCAGTAGAACCAACCCCTGATCCGGCTGCATGGGTCGCGCACCACGACTCACCACCGGAGGATTGCCTGGCCTAGGAAATGAGTCCGCTATCGCTACGGCGTTACCGAGCCGAGCGTCTGCTGCGCGAGGAGTTCCAGAGCCTGCGGACGAAGGTGCTCGTGACCGTGCGCGGGCGACTGCGCTCGCGGGGGCTGAGCGTGGATCCGGGGGATCTGGAGGACTGCTACGCGCAGGCGTGGCAGGGTCTGTACAAGGCGGTGCTGGAGGGTCAGGAGATCGCCAACCCGACCGGCTGGCTGGTGCTTGTCACTTTCCGCCGCGCGATCGAGGACGTCCGCTCCAGCCATCGCGAGCGGATCGTCGATGCTGAGCCCGACGAACATGCTCAGGAGCCCGATCTGGAGAGCCAGATGGATGATCTGCGGCGCTTGCGCCAGGTGTTCGAGGCGCTGCGCAAGCGCCTGAACACGCGCGAGTGCCAGGCCGCGAGCCTCTGCTACCTGCAGGGACTCTCGCGCGCGGACGCCGCCGAGCGCATGGGGATCTCCGAGACCCGCATGCGCAAGCTGATGGAGGGGGACGGCGACGGGCAGTCTGGAGTCGCGGGCAAGGTCGGTCAGCTGCTTTCGATCATCCGCGAGGAAAGCTGGTGTGAGGAGCAGTCCTCGCTGATGCGTGGTTTTGCCTTCGGCATCCTCGATCCCCAGGGCGAGCGCTATCAGCTGGCGCTGCTTCATCAGCGCGAGTGCCCGGCGTGCCGTGCGTACGTGGCCTCGCTGCGTGGCCTGGCCGCGATCCTGCCGCCACTGGCGTTGCCCAGCGGACTCGGCATCGGGGCTCTGGGCGCGGGTGCTGCGCTGTCGGCGTCCGGTGGTGTGGGCGGCGCGTCCGGCGGCTGGCTGTTTGCCGGCGGTTCGCTGGGGGCGAAGCTCGCCGGTTCGCTGGCGCTGCTCGGCGTTGCCGGCGGCTGTCTGGCGCTGGCAACCTCTCCTGGTCACGCACCCGGACGCAAACCCACCCAAGTCGCCCTGCTGACGACGGACCCGCCGGTGACGAGTGTGTTCACCACCAGGGCGGACATCAGAGCGGACGTCTTTTCATTGCGCGATCTGAGTCCTTCGCGCACTCCAGGCAAGCCGCGCCCGCGCCACGCCAGTGTGGCCAAAGGTGGATCCAAACCATCCAAGCGCTCATACGCATATAGCCCCTCCCTGGCCGCTGAAGCCGAGTTCGGTCCCGAGCATCCCCACAGCGTTGCTGAACTGGCCCAGCCCACTGCGCCCGTGCCAACGCCGCATCCCGCCGCACCGGTCTCCACGCACGCCCCTAGATCACAATCGAGCTCGGGCAAGTCAGGCGGCGAGTTCGGCTTCGAATAGCAAATAGCCG
>DATBPO010000269.1:0-7067 GCA_036561265.1 Solirubrobacteraceae bacterium
ATCTGCGCATAAGCAAGTACGTAGAGGAGAACGACAGCCGCCTGGAGGAGCTGCGCAACTGGGATGAGACCTCGCTGGCCAGCCAGCGCTTCGTGCTGGGGCGCGTCGATGGGGTGGAGCTCGATCTCGCTGCCGCGGAGGATGATCTGCAGACGGCCGGCGAGGATCCCGCGAACCCCGGGGTCGATACGACGCGCGAGGAGCGGATGCTGACAGTGTTCACCCCCCACGCCGACGCGCTCGCGGATGCGCGCTTCGTGCTGCTGTCCCCCAAACACCCGGAGGTGGAGGAGTGGGCCACGGACCCCCACGTGCAGGAGCAGTTGGAGGAGCTGCGCAGCGGCGGCGGCGAGCGGGCGGCGCGCGACGCACAGGCGATCGCGCTGGTGGATACGGGGCGCACCGTGAAGTGGCCGGGCGGCGAGGGCACGCTGCCGGTGCTGATCTCACCGGTGGTGGATGGGCGCTTCGGCGCGACCGCCGTGCTGGGGATCCCCGACAGGGACAGCGCCGACGCGATCGTCGCGGAGCGGCTGCAGGCAACGCATCGCCACAGCGATGCACCCCAGCACGCGGCCCCCACCCCCTCCTCCTTACCTCCCGCTCGCCCCGCGAAGCGCTTCAAGGCTGGCGACTTCGCGGTGTCCCGACAGCGTTCCTGGGGCACGCCGATCCCGATCGTCTACTGCGAGGGCTGCGGCGCGGTGCCGCTGGGAAAAGAGCAGTTGCCGGTGGTGCTGCCGCTGGACTTGAAGCCGACGGGCGAGGGCAATCCGCTGGCCGAGCGCGCGGATTTTGTCGAGGTGACGTGTCCGAGATGTGGCGATCCCGCCCGGCGCGAGACGGACACGCTGGACTGCCACTTCGACGCGCTGTGGCTGTGGATCCCGGCGTGCGTGCCGCCGGGGGAGCGCGAGGAGACGTTGGAGCACATTCTGGCGCTGGAGGACCTGCGCCGCTGGCTGCCCAGCGAGCGCCTGGTGGCGGGCACGGACAGCGGCAACTTCGTGTTCGACCAGCGCATGGTCACTAAGGCGCTGCGCGACATCGGGCCGCTGGCGTTTCTGGAGGACGGCGAGCCGTTCGCGGGCTGCCTGTTTCACGAGATGGTGATCCGCGATGGGCGCAAGATGAGCAAGCACCTGGGCAATGTGGTGGACCCCGATGAGCTGCTGGAGCGCTATGGCGCGGACACTTTGCGGTTGGCGGTGCTGTACGCGGCGCGCCCGCAGAAGTCGCTGAACTGGAGCGATAGCGCGGTGGCGCACTGCCATCGTTTCCTGATGGGCCTGTGGAGCTACACGCAGACCGTGGTGGCGCAGGACCCCGAGCCGCTGGACGAGAAGGGCGCGTATGAAACCGAGCACCTGCGCGCGCGCATGGAGAAATGGCTGGATACGGCGGTGGAGAAGGTCGGCGAGGACATGCGCGAGCTGGAGATGCACAAGGCGGTGCGCAATGTGATGCGGCTGCTGGATCGCATCCGCGACTACGAGGCCAAGGTGCGCGAGCGCGCGGGCGGCGAGCTGGGGCGCCAGAACCACGAGGTGCTGCTGGGAGCGCTGGGGGCGCTGGCGCAGATGCTGATCCCCTTCGCGCCGCACATCGGTGAGGAGCTGTGGCTGCAGTGCAGCGGCGGCAAGAACGGCGAGGGCGGGGACGCGGTGGAGCCGGCATGGCCGCAGCGGCGAACAGAAACAGTCACAAGTGCTCCGGGCGCGGGGATCTAAAGTCAGGCTCGCGCGCGGCGCGGGTTTCGCGTAGGACCACGGCAGGGGCCGGCGCCTCTGCGATCATTCGATCAGGGCAAGAGGATGACGAGAGCTTCGGAAGAGACAAAGACGCGCTCGTGCGTGACCGGGCTGGTGTGCCGGGCGTGTGATGTGCGCCACCCCCAGAGCCACCGCGAGGCGTTCTGCGAGACGTGCGGCAAGTGCTTTGACGTCGACTACGACTACGCGCGTGCGAAGGAGCTGTTTAAGGAGGAGGGGTGGGGGTCGCGTCCCCTGAATATCTGGCGCCTGGAGGAGTTGCTGCCGATCCTGGATGCCGGCGCGGCGGCGCGCGTGGGTCAGTACGCGGGCTTTACGCCTTTGATCAAGGCCGACCGCCTGGGCGCAGAGCTGGGTTTGCGGCAGCTGTATGTGAAGGACGACAGCACCTCACGCCCGAGCCTGTCCTACAAGGACCGCGTGGTCTCGATGGCCGTGGCGCGCCTCTTGGAACTGGGGCGCGATGAGATCGGCTGCGTGTCGACGGGCAACGTGGGCACCGCTGTCGCCGCGCTGGCGGCGAAGGCCGGCGTGGAGGCTTATGTGTTCTACCCCAACCGCCTGGAGATGACGAAGGCGCGCGCGTGCCGGGCGCTGGGCGCGCAGGTGTGCCAGGTGGAGGGCAACTACGACGAGGCGAATAAGCGCTGCCGCGAAGTCGCCGCCTTGAGTGGCCTTGAGTTCGCCAACATCACGTTGCGCCCGTTCTATGCGGAGGGCGCCAAGACGGTGGCGTATGAGATCGTCGAGCAGCTGGGGTGGCAGGCGCCGGAGCACATCGTCACGGCCGTTGCGGGGGGCACGCTGTCCTCGCGTATTCATAAGGGCCTTGAGGAGCTGGAGCTGGTGGGGCTGGCGGAGACCGAGCACACCAAGCTGCACGTGGCACAGCCGCTGGGGTGCGCGCCGATCGCCGAGGCCATCGTGGAGCACGACACCAAGATCCATCCCTGCGAGCCGACGACGCTGGCGCACTCGCTGGCGATCGGCAAACCGGGCGATGGGGGCCTCGTGATCGACGCCGTGGAGGGCCGCGGCGGTACGGCGGGCATGGTGAGCGACGAGCAGATCTTCTCGGGCATCGACCTGTTGGCGCGCACCGAGGGCGTATTGACGGAGCCGGCGGGCGGCACCACGGTGGCGGTGCTCAAGCAGCTCGCCGAAGCGGGCCGCTTCGATCCCGATGAGGTGGTGGTGGCGATGATCACGGGCAACGGCCTGAAGACGCTCGATGAGCACCCGCGCAAGGAGTGGCCCATGGCGGAGTGTGAGCCGGATGCGATGCTCTCAGTGCTGGAGGGATTCCGCGCGGCGAGCGGGCACGAGGTCGCGGCCAACGGCGTGGGCGCGGGGCACGTGGCGATGCGCGGGTAACGGCGCTCGGACCAGACCTCGCCACCCGCCCTCCCTCGCGCATAGAAAAGCCCCGCCGGAGCGGGGCCTTTCCGTAGCAGACCGGTAAGCCGGATCCTGTCGTTGAGCAGCCATCCATCTAAGCGGCCTACCTGGACCTTGGCGGGCAACCTGCAAGCGGTCCGGTTTGGCCTTGCATCAAGTGGGGTTTGCCCAGCCGCCGCGTCACCGCGACGCTGGTGCGCTCTTACCGCACCATTTCACCCTTACCCACCGGCCGTTCACGTGGGACGGCCAGGAGGCGGTTTAGTTTCTGTGGCACTTTCCCGCGGGTTTCCCCGGGTCGATCACTCGACCACCTTGCCCTGTGATGTCCGGACTTTCCTCGAAGGCCCTTGCGGATCTCCGCGGCTGCCTGGTCTGCACGTCAACTGTAGCGCCCTACATACTCCGCAGCAGCCCCACGACGCGCCCGAGCACCTTGACCTCCTTGCTGCGGATGGGCTCCATCGTCTCGTTCTCGGGCTGCAGGCGGATGTGATCTGCTTCGCGGAAGTAGCGCTTGACGGTGGCCTCCTCCCCCAGCAGAGCCACGACGATCTCGCCGTCGCGCGCGGTGTCCTGCGGACTGACGACGACGAGGTCGCCCTCCATGATGCCGACGTTCTTCATCGAGTCCCCGCGCACCCTGAGCAGGTACTCGCCGCTTGCGCCCCCCGCGGCCTCCGGCACGGAGACGTACTCCTCGACGTTCTCTTCGGCCAGTACGGGCTGACCGGCGGCGACGGTGCCGAGGAGCGGCAGCGCGTCGGGGCGCACGATGTTGCGCACGCTATCCACGGCATTCCCCATCGCCCGATCGAGCAACTCGATGGCGCGCGGCTTGGAGGGATCGCGCCGCAGCAGCCCGATGCGCTCGAGGTTCGCGAGGTGCGCGTGCACGGTTGAAGAGGAGGCCAGCCCAACGGCCTTGCCGATGTCCCGCACCGTAGGCGGGTACCCGTACTTCGCCGAGTACTTGTGGATGAAGTCGAAGATCTCCTGCTGGCGCTTAGTCAGGTCCATCTCAGTCAGCCCTCCTGCCGGGGGATATCGGGGGTCGAGCGAACGTCTGTTCGTACAGTAGCGGCCCCTGAGGACGGATGCAACCCCCGCCAGCCTCCACGCAGTGCCGCGCGCCGCGCTCAAGCCAGTGACCAGCCCGCCCACAGCGGTCTCATTCCAGCACCCAAAGCCCGCTGCCCCACCCGCCCGCGGGCTATACTCCCCGCCTCTCTGCGCCCGTGGCGGAATTGGTAGACGCGCAAGGTTGAGGGCCTTGTGGACCGCATGGTCCGTGGTGGTTCGAGTCCACTCGGGCGCATTGAGAAAGCCCTGCTGAGCGGGGCTTTTTCTTTGCCCTGGGCCGGATCTGGCGGATTCTGTCCGTGTGCACAGTATTCTCACGTGAGAACTATGCACCGTCCTGTGCACACCTTGAGGGCCGCGCGATGAGCGTCCAGGCAGACCGCGAGCGCTGGGTCGTGCGCTGGCGCGACGGCTCCGGTCGCCAGCGCGGGCGGCGCTTCGAGAGCGAGGCATCGGCGCGCGCGTTCGACGCCGGACTGCGCGAGGTCGCGCCCCGCGAGCGTCGAGCCGATGGCGGGCAGCGAGCGGGTGGCGTCTACCCCTACCCCACCAAGCGCGGGACGCGCTGGTACTTCAAGGTGCGCGACAGCAGCAGCAGGCAGACGACCAGACGCGGCTTCACGAGCGAGAAGGCCGCGCGCGACGCCAAGCGCCGCCTCGTCGAGCAGGTCGAGCGCGGCGAGGTGCGCCACACGCGCGAGTCCTTCGGCGAGCACTGGCAGCGCTGGCTCGCGCGGCGCAAGCCTTATCTGGAGCCGGGGACCTGGCGCGCATACGAGATCGACGGCCGTAAGCGGCTGCTGCCAACCTTCGAGTCGATCCCGCTCGGACGCCTGGGGGTCGAGCAGGTGCGCGCCTGGATGGAAGAGCAGGCCGAGGCCGTGGATGCCGGCGAGATCGCGCCCAAGACCGTAAACAACACGCTGGGCACGCTGGTCGTGTGCCTGAACGCAGCCGCTGAGGACGGCCTGCTCGCAGCCAACCCGGCGCTGCGAGTGCCGCGCCTGCCGCCCGCGCACATCGAGCGCGACTACCTGCGGCTGCACGAGATTCCGCTCTACCTGGACTCCTGCTCGGCCCTGTACCGCCCCGTGGCCGAGCTGCTGATCGGCAGCGGCCTGCGCATATCCGAGGCCCTGGCGCTGAAGGTGAGCGACCTGGAGCTTGAGGCCAAGGGCGGCGTGATCGTCGTCTACCGCTCGCGCAAGAAGGACTCGGTCGGGTCCACCAAGTCCGACCGCTTCCGTTCCGTGGAGATCGGGCAAGGTCTGGCGGGAGTGCTGCGCGACCACCTGGCCTGTCGTGCAGAGATGGCTTCCGGCGACCAGGCCGGCGCACATGTGTTCGTGATGCCGGCGCGGACGCGCAAGCGCGATCAGGGACGGTGGGAGGGCGAGGGCGACGGCCAGCCGATGGACCGCACGACCGTCTCGCGCGACTGGCACAAGGCCGCGCTGCAGGACGCGAGCTTGCGCGACATGCCGCTTCACGCGCTGCGCCACACTGCGGCGGCGGCTTGGCTGGCGGGGGCGAACTCGCTGATGTACGTGCAACGCCAGCTCGGGCACGCGGACATCGGAACGACGGAGCGCTACTACGGGCATCTGGAGCGCCACGTGCTCGCCGCCGGCGCCGTCGCAACCGAAGAGGCGATCGCCCGCGCCGCACGAGAGCAAAACGCATAGATCGCGTTGGTGCTACCAGCGCGCGGGGACGGGTACGTGTTCCACGGGGATGGCATCCGCGGAAGGCCGCGTCGGTCGAGCGGAGCGGCCCGGAACCCACTCCGCTCGCGCATCGTCTATCCAGCGCTGGATGTCCTCGGGCACGAACCGCAGCGGCCCGTGCTCTCCACCAATGCGGATTGACGGGATGCGCCCCGTCTTCGCGGCCTCGTAGAGCCAGGCTCGGGAAACGCCGAGCTGCGCGGCCAGGGCCGTGGGCTTCAGCAGGGCGAGCTTGGGTTGTGGATGGTCCTCGTGCATGTGGCTGTTGACCACGATTGGCTCCAGACCGGCCACTGAGTTTTCCGGCTGATCAAAGAGCCCGGTTATCGGTGGCACCGGGAACGACCGCAGGAAGGGTCCTGCCAGATAGGATTCGGCGCCCAGTGGAGATCATCCCCGACAAGCGTAAGGTGGTCGGCCTCGTCGAGGCGGCTCACGAGGGCAAGATCTGTCTCCCTAACTTCCAGCGTGACTTCGTATGGACACGCGAGGAGGTAGCCGACCTCGTGCGGTCCATCGTGCGCGGCTACTTCATCGGCTCGCTTCTGCTCCTGCGTTGCGACGCGAACAATCCACCTTTCGCTCCCGTCTTCCTCCGAGGGTCCGAGCCTCCCTCCCGTGAGCCGCGCCCAGAACTGCTGATTCTCGACGGTCAGCAGCGTCTGTCCTCTCTGATCTATGCGCTGACCGCGCCGGATCTCTCGCTCAAGGACTCCAGTCAGCGCAGATGGTTCTTCGTGAACCTCGATCTACTGTTGACCGAGCCGGACAACGACGACGTCGTCTTCGACCGAACCAGGCGTGAACTTCGAGGACTTGACTCCGACGAGACGCAATACGAGCAGCGCATACTCCCGTGCACGGCGCTTCTTGCGCAGGCGACCTTCTTTAGCTGGCGGGACGGATTCGAAGATTGGCTACGGCAGACAGATCCAGCCAAGCTCGACCAGTATCGATCAGAGTGGCGCGACAGCTGGACGAGCGCGGTGACCGCGTTTCAGACGTTCGAGGCTCCACTGGTTGAGTTGCCCCGCGTCGATGACTCCGACAGCGAGTCGATCGGCCGTGTCTGTGCGATCTTCGAGAA
>DATBPO010000270.1:0-11796 GCA_036561265.1 Solirubrobacteraceae bacterium
CCCGCTCGTCAGCGAGGCGTAGGCCTGGGGGATGTTGCGCGCCAGCGCCAGCAGCAGCGCCATCGTGTGCTCCGCCGCCGTCACCACATTGGACTGCGGAGCGTTGGCGACAATGATGCCGCGCTTGGTCGCGGCCGGCACGTCGACGTTGTCCACCCCCACCCCCGCCCGCCCGATCGCACGCAGGTTCGTGGCCTTCTCGATCAGATCCTCGGTGAGCTTCGTCGCCGAGCGGATCAGGATGCCGTGGTAGTCGCCGATGCGCTGCGCCAATTCCTCGTCGGTCCACTCGATGCCGAGATCCACATCGAAGTGCTCGCGCAGCAGCTCCACGCCGGAGTCACCGATCTTCTCCTTGACCAAGACCTTCAGACGCTCACTCATGCCGCCATCCTCTCAACAACCCACTCGATACACGCGGTGAGCGCCTGCACGTCCTCAGGCTCCACCGCGGGGAACATGCCGATGCGCAGCTGGTTGCGCCCCAGCTTGCGGTAGGGCTCGGTGTCGAGGATGCCGTTGGCGCGCAGCGTCTTGGCGACCGCCGCGGCGTCGACCTCCTCAGCGAAGTCGATCGTGCCCACCACCAGCGAGCGCTTGGCGGGGTCGCTCACGAAGGGCGCGGCGTAGGCGGTCCGCTCGGCCCACCCATACAGGTACTCGGAGGACGCCGTGGTACGCGACACGCACCAGTCCAGCCCGCCACCGTCGAGCATCCAGCGGATCTGATCGGCGAGCAGGAATAGCGTGGCAACCGCGGGGGTGTTGTACGTCTGATCCTTCAGGGAGTTTTCGAGCGCTGTCGCGAGCGAGAGGAAGGCCGGTATCCAGCGCTCGGACTGAGCGATCCGCGCGATTCGCTCCTGCGCCGCGGGGCTCAAGAGCGCCACCCACAGCCCGCCGTCGGCGGCAAAGCTCTTCTGCGGCGCGAAGTAGTAAGCGTCGGTCTGGCCGACGTCCACGGGCAGCCCGCCGGCGCCGGAGGTCGCGTCGATCAATACCAGTGCCTCAGGCGCCTCGCTCGGACGCACGACCGGCACCATCACCCCCGTCGAGGTCTCGTTGTGCGCCCAAGCCACGGCGTCCACCCCGGCCTTACCGCCCACGGGGCCGGCCATCGCCGGATCGGGAGCGTCGCCCGGCTGCGCCTCGATCCTGATGGGCTCCTCCAGGAAGGGCGCCTCATCGGTCACCTGCGCAAACTTGGAAGAGAACTCACCGTAAGTGAGGTGCAGCGCACGGCGCTCGATCAACCCGAAGGCCGCGGCATCCCAGAAGGCCGTCGCGCCGCCGTTGCCAAGCGCCACCTCATAGCCCTCGGGCGCCGAGAAGAGCTCGCGCAGCCCGCCACGGATCTCGCCGACCAGCGCCTTCACCGGCTTCTGCCGGTGCGAAGTCCCCATCAGCGCCGCGCCCTCCGAAGCCAGGCGCGCAAGGGCCTCCGGCCGCACCTTCGACGGCCCGCAGCCGAAGCGCCCGTCGGCGGGCAGCAGATCCTGCGGGATGATCAGCGGAGTCTCTTCTGTGGCTGGGCTTGGCGGCGTCATGGGCTTCCTCGCAGGCTCGCGGTGTTCAGAAGGTGCCCAGGCGCGCGGCGGCGAAACACCCATCGCTTCCCGATCGTAAGCTCGATCCGAGCGCCAGTCGCGACGGTTCAGCGAGTGTAGCGAACGGCGGGCCGACTGCGCTCGCGCAACGTCAGGCGGGCGCGAGGCGGTCGCTGAAGAACTGCTCGAATCCGCCGTTGGTGGTCCGGAAGTAGCTCGAATGCGTCTTTTCGATCGTCGCCCGCGAGTCAGCGCCCAGGAGGACGATGTCAAGATCTTCGCGTCCGAAGTGCTTCTTCTCGATGCTCTCGTAGGCATCGAGCGCAGTGGCGTAGTCCTCGTACTCCTCTACCACGGCCTGACCGACCGCTACGTCATAGATCACAAGGAAATGGCGAATTTCGTCTACGTTCACGGCTGCTCCTCGTCAAGGGATGAGGCGAGATACGGCTTCGCCAGTGTATATCGGCGCATGAGCTCAACCATGAAGTCCTCCGTCGGCTCCTCCGAGGCTTCGCGCATCTTCAGCAGCTCACTCATGGACAAATAGTAAGCATGAACCGCATCGTGTCCAGCACCGGACTTGAAGTCAACCCGCAGGTAGCGCGAGTCGCGCTCGACCTGATTGGCCCAGAAGTCTTGAAGTACGGTTCTCAGCTGCACCTCGATCTTCACGCCCTGCTTGACGACGATCAGATGAAGCGCACGGTAGCCCGACTCCTTTGGCTCCCTTACGTAGTCTCGGTATCGATGCACCTTCCAGTTCTTGCGCAGGCGCCGGGCTACTTCATCAGACGCCGCCTGCGAGGGTAGAACCGCACGGATACCCCCTATGTCCTCCATGGAGGACAACGGCATTGTCGGATACCGGTCGAGCTTGTCGAGAATGGTCGAGACCTTCTTGAGTCGCTGCGTCACCGAGACATCGACTGCGTTCAAAGCAGAGAAGGGGCGAATGTAGTGCCGGAGACTGGCATTCGTCGCTCTCAAGGGACGGGCGTGGCGCTCCCGCCAATCCTCAAGCAACTGAACGTCTGCCAAGACCGGCTCCCACTCCTGATCGGTCAGCTGGTCTAGGTTGACCGATCCGTCGACCACGGCCGCCAAAAGTTTTGCCAATCGCTTCCCGGCCTTGTTGACCTGGCTAATGCTGACACTGCGCATCTGGGTAGGGGCAGCAGGAGCCACACGACGATGGTAGTGCGGATTCAATCACCACAAACCCACAGAGGCTCACGGCGTATCAGGATCCTGTGCCAACCCTGGGGCATGCGGATGGGCGATACTCCTGCCGGAGGCTGCTGCGCCAGCAGGCAGTACTCAGGCGCCGGGCCGAGCACGAGCTGACGACGCCACAGACTTGCGTGTGCCGGATCCATGCCATCGCCGAGCAGCTCGCCGAGAGCGCCGCGCTTGGACCCGGGCGGACGCGAGACCCAGACGACCTGCCTGTGATGGAGGTCGGGATGGCCCTCCAGCAGCCCGTAAAGCCCGCCCGCCCCCGCACCGAAACGTGAGGCGATCTCGTCGTGGACGGTGCGATGACCGTGTGCGACCGCGGCCTCGTTGAGGACACCAAGGGCGGCGAAGTCATCGAGCAGATACCAGTCCTCGTAGGCCACCGGACCCGCGAGCCACGGCAGATCTCTAACCCGGTAGATCGCCGTGCCGCGCAGACCGGCGGGCGGGGTGCGCGCCAGCGAGCGCTGGAAATGCTCTGCGGCCTGCTCGTAGGCATCCATCTCGACGCCGTCGCGCGGCTGGTGCCAGAAGACGTAGGCGAGCACGGCGCTCAGCCCTCAGACCCTTTGCTGACGGTCGCGCACGCCGGGCCCGCAGACGCGCATCAGAAGGACGGCTTGATCCAGTCCATGTGCGAGCGCAGCTCGCGGCCGACGTCCTCGATCTGGCCAGCGGCCTGCTCGGCGCGCATGCGCTTGAAGTTCTCCTGGCCGGCGCGGTTCTCGGCGATCCACTCGCGGGCGAAGTCGCCGGACTGGATTTCCTTGAGGATCTTGCGCATGTTCTCGCGCGTGTCCTCGGTAATGACGCGCTTGCCGCGCGTGTAGTCGCCGTACTCGGCTGTGTTGGAGATCGAGAAGCGCATCCCGGCGAGCCCCTTCTCGTACATCAGGTCGGCGATCAGCTTGAGCTCGTGCAGGCACTCGAAGTAGGCCATCTCGGGGTCGTAGCCGGCCTCGACAAGCGTCTGGAAGCCGGCCTGCACCAGCTCGGAGGCGCCGCCGCAGAGGACGGCCTGCTCGCCGAAGAGATCTGTCTCCGTCTCGTCCTTGAAGCTCGTCTCGATCACGCCACCGCGCGTGCAGCCGATGCCCTTGGCGTAGGCCAGCGCCAGCGCGCGGGCGTTGCCGGTGGCGTCCTGCTCCACGGCGATCAGCCCCGGCACGCCGCTGCCCTCGGTGAACTGGCGGCGCACGAGGTGTCCGGGGCCCTTGGGGGCGACCAGCGCGACATCGACGTCGGCCGGTGGCTCGACCTCCTTGTAGTGGATCGAGAAGCCGTGGCCGAACAGCAGCATGTTGCCAGCAGCGACGCCATCGCGCAGCTCCTCCCAGACCTGGTGGTGTAGCTCATCAGGCGCGAGGATCATCACCAGATCGCCGCGACTGGCGGCCTCGACCACCGGTAGCACCTCAAGTCCCTGCTCGCGCGCGGTAGCGACCGAGGAGGAGTCCTCGCGCAGCCCGACCACGACGCTAACGCCGGAGTCCTTCAGATTGAGCGCATGGGCGTGGCCCTGCGAGCCGTAGCCGATGATGGCGACGGTCTTGCCGTCGAGGAGCTTGAGGTCTGCGTCGTCGTCGTAGATCATCGGCCGCAGGCTATCGACTTGGTGACGCGACCGCCCACCACGCGCCCGTACAGCCACCCATGACCCGCCCCGCGTTAGGCGCTTGCAGCCGCGACCAGCGAGCGTCCAGGAATTGCCAGTAAGCCATCCTCTGCCGCATAGGGCGCAAGCCGCTCGGCCAGTCCGAGACGAATCTCGGCGATCACATCCTCGGTCTGGGAAAGCACCGCGTCGTGGAAGTTGCGCGAGAGATCGAGCGTGGCCTCCCAGAAGTGCTCGAAACTCGCAGCGCGCTGCTCCACGGCGACGCTGTCCACGAGCACCTCGGTGAAACCGGCCTGCTCCAGCAGCGTGCCAAGCCGCTCGGGATCACCCAGCGCAAACGGCCCCGGTGCACCCTGCTGCTGGGGCTGCGCCAGGCCGCGTTCACGCAGCAAGGCGGCCGGGACCTGCGCCCAGGGGTTGTGCTCCACGCGATCCCACACCGCCAGCGCGACCCGCCCGCCGGGACGCAACACCCTCCGCGTCTCCAGCAGGGCCGCCAGCGGGTCGGCCATCAACATGTAGGCCCAGCGACACAGCACAGCGTCGACACTCGCCACTGGCAGGTCGATCCATTCGGCGCCCATGACTTGGAACTCGACGTTGGTCAGCCCTAACTCGTGCGCCCTGGCGCGCGCTCCCTCAAGCATCGCCTCGGACTGGTCGGTGACGATCACGCCACCCACCGGCGCAACCAGTTCGGCAGCCAGGAACCCGGTCTCGCCCACGCCGGCCGCGAGCTCCAGCACACGCTGACCGGACTGGGGATCGATGGCCTGCACCATCCAGTGCGCCACCGGCGCGCCGAATGTACGTATCTCCTCCTGCCGACGCACCCAGCCGGAAGCCGCTGCATCCCAATGCTCGACGCTCACACGAGCTCCCGCCGCAGCAGCTTGCCCGAACGCGTGCGGGGCAGCGGCTCATCCGCCAGGACGATCTGTTTGGGCACCTTGTAGGGGGCCAGAGAGGCCGTGCAGTGCTCGCGCAGCGGCTGCGTCTGCAGATTCGCGTCCGGTCGGGCAACGACGATCGCAGTGATGGCCTGACCCCACTGTGGATCGGGCCGACCGATCACAGCAGCCTCGAGCACGCCCGGATGCGCTTCGAGCACGGCCTCGATCTCGCTCGGCGCGACGTTCTCGCCGCCGCTAATGATGGTGTCTGACGCACGGCCGCTGACGCAGAGGCGCCCATCGTCGAGGCTACCGAGATCCCCTGTGCGCAGCCACCCCTCCTCATCCCGGCTCGCAGGCGCGACGGTGGGTCCGGAAAGCAGGATCTCACCGTCGGCCGCGATGCGCACCTGCGTGCAAAACAGTGGTGTGCCGGCAACATGACGATCGTCACCGATCGCGGCGAGCGGCGTAGTTGTGGCCTGCGAGCAGGACTCGGTGAGTCCGTAGGTCTGGCTGACCGGCACCCCGGCGTCGATGGCACGTTGAAGCAGCCCTGTAGGCACGGGACCCCCGCCCGTGAGCGCGCAGCGCAGCATCGGTGGTCGCTCGAGACCGGCGTCGAGCAGCCGGTTCAGCGTCGTCGCCACCAGGCTGACAAGTGTGATCCGCCGCTCGTTCAGAGCGCGCAGGACGGCATGCGCGTCGAAACGCTCGTGGACAACGGCGGTGGTCCCATAGATGGCGCTGCGCATCAGGATCGACAGGCCGCCGACGTGCGAGAGCGGCAGCGCACACAGCCAGCGCTCCTGCGGATCTAGGCCGAGCGCGACAGCCGAGCCAAGGGCGCTCCAGAGGAAGTTGCCGTATGTCAACTCCACTGGCCGAGGGGCGGAGGTCGTGCCGGAGGTGTGGATCACAACAGCCGTGGCGTCTAGATCGTGTCCGCCATCATGCGGTGCCTTCACGGCCGAGCCGCTTGTGTCCAACGCCCCATCGATGATGACTGCTGCTCCCTCGGCAATCCGTTTCCGCTCCGGCGCACTGAGGCGCAGGTCCACCGGCACGGCAACAGCACCCAACAGCAAACAGGCGTGCAGAGCCTGGGCGAAGGCCAACCCCGGCGGCAGCGCGATCGCCACATGCGTCCCGGATCCAACGCCGCGGCTGCTCAGTTCGGCAGCCCCGACACGCGCGTCGGCCAGCAACTCTGCGTAAGAGCGCTCGCCCTGCGGGGTCTCAATCGCGGTGCGCGCCGGGTGCGTGGCCGCAGCGCGCTCCAGCCATCCCTCCACCACCATGCTCACAGGCTAGCCTTCTATCCCGATTCCCACCCTCCGCCCGCACCCGTGAGGTGTCGCGGCCCAACCCACAGGAGCGCAGAGCAGCTTGTCCTCTACCACCTGGATCCCCGCTGGGGAATACACCGACATCCGCTATGAGAAGTCAGCTGGCACCGGCGAGAACGCGGCGAGCGTGGCCCCGTCAGCTGACCAAACGCCGGGCATCGCCAAGATCACGATCAACCGCCCCGAGGTGCGTAATGCGTTCCGCCCGCAGACCATCATCGAGATAGGCCGGGCGCTGGAGGACGCGCGCGAGGACACGGAGGTCGGCGTGATCGTGCTGACCGGGGAGGGCGATCTGGCGTTCTGCTCGGGTGGAGACCAGCGCGTGCGCGGGGACTCTGGCTATTTATTGGAGCCCCTCGCCGGGGAGGCAGAGCCCGTCGCCGGGGAGGCGGAGGACGCCTCGGGCAAATCGGGCGTGGGTCGCTTTCACGTCACCGACCTGCACATCCAGATTCGCCGCCTGCCCAAGCCGGTGGTGGCGATGGTGGCGGGCTATGCGATCGGCGGCGGGCACGTTCTGCACCTGGTGTGCGACCTGACGATCGCGGCTGACAATGCACGCTTCGGGCAGACGGGGCCGAAGGTGGGCTCCTTCGACGGCGGCTTCGGCGCGGGCCTGCTGGCGAACATGGTGGGGCCCAAGAAGGCCAAGGAGATCTGGTTCCTCTGCCGGCAGTACTCAGCGCAGGAAGCGCTTGCGATGGGACTCGTCAACACCGTAGTGCCGCTTGAGCGTCTGGAAGAGGAGACGGTGCAGTGGTGCCGCGAGATGCTAGCCCTCTCCCCCTTTTCGCTGCGCCTGCTGAAGGCCAGCTTCAACGCCGCTGAGGATGGGCTCTCCGGCGTGCAGCAGCTGGCCCACGACGCCAACCTGCTCTTCTACATGAGCGAGGAGGCGCAGGAGGGACGCGAGGCCTACAAGCACAAGCGCACCCCAGACTTCTCCCGCTTCCCTCGGCGCGCATAGACGACGTGGCTGCCATCCGCGACAGACCTGCCACTTCAAGCCGCGACGCCACGCCCAGCGCAGTGCGCATCTGGGTGATGGCGGCGCGCGTGCGCACCCTGCCGGCGGCGGTGGCCCCAGTGTTGGTGGGCACCTCGCTGGCGCTGGGAGCGGGCCACTTCCGCGCGCTGGCCTTCGTGGCAGCGCTGCTGGGCGCAATCTTCATTCAGGTGGGGACGAACCTCTCAAACGACTACTCCGACGCTCGCCGCGGCGCGGATACCGAGGACCGCCTCGGCCCAGTGCGGGTGACGGCCGGCGGCCTGGTCCCCCCCAGTCAGGTGCTACTGGCGACGTATGTGACTTTCGGCCTGGCGGTGCTTTGCGGGGCCTACCTAATCGCGGTCGCTGGATGGGAGCTACTTGCGGTGGGCGCCGCCTCGATTCTCGCCGGCGTGCTCTACACCGGCGGCCCCCGCCCCTACGGCTACGAAGGGCTTGGCGAGCTGTTTGTGTTCCTGTTCTTCGGTGTCGTGGCAGTCGTGGGTTCCTACTTCGTACAGGTGCAGACGCTGCCTTGGCAGCCGTTTGTGTGTGCCGTGCCGGTGGGCCTCCTGGCCAGCGCGATCCTCGTGGTCAACAACGTGCGCGACCTCGACACCGACCGGCGCGCGGGCAAGCGCACGCTTGCGGTGTGGCTGGGGCGCGAGCGTACGCGCACGCTGTATGCGGCGATGCTCGCCGTCGCGTTTCTCTGCGGTCCGCTGCCGTGGGTGTTCGGCTCGATGAGTCCCTGGCTCTTCCTCTGCTGGCTGGCGCTGCCGCTGGCTGTATCGGTCGCGCGGGTGGTGCGCACGCGCGTGGACGGCCCTTCATTGAACGGGGCGCTGGCGAAGACCGGCTTGCTGCAGTTGCTCTTCTGCCTGCTGCTCTCGGCCGGCATCCTAGCCAGCGGCGGCATACCTTCGTGAGGCACGCCCGCCGCGCAACTGCGCACCGCCCCGTGAGTCCGGTGAGTCGGCGCTTGAGGGTGACGCAGTGGAGCTGACGGTCGAGCACAGGACGCTGCGGCTGAGACGTCCGCTCGAGACGTCCTTCGGCACGATCGTCGAGCGCGATCTGGCACTGGTCGCACTGACCGACGAGGATGGAGTCACCGGCTACGGCGAAGCGGCACCGCTTGAGGGCTACGACGGCGTCAGCAGTGAGCAGGTGTGGCAGGCACTGCAGGACTACCGGCCGGTGCTGGCCCGCGCCGAGGGCATGAACGGCGTCCAGTTGATTGACGCCTGCCGCAAGGTGGCTGATATACCGGCGGCGCTCGCGGCGATTGATATAGCCCTATGGGATCGCGCCGGGCGCCGCGCTGGACGGCCGGTGGCGGCGCTAATCACCGATGACCCGGCCGCGGCGATTGCTGTCAACGCCACGCTCCTGGCGAACGATCGCGCGAGTGCCGCGGAGGAAGCGGCGCACGCCGTGCAGCAGGGATTCTCGTGCGTGAAGGTGAAGGTGGGCGTCGGCGACGACGCCGGGCGTCTGGCGGCGGTGCGCGCGGCGGCTGGCCCACACGTCGCGCTGCGCATCGATGCCAACGGCGCCTGGGACGTGGAGGAGTCCGTGCGGGCGATCGATGCCCTCGCGCCCGTGGGACTGGAGCTCGTCGAGGAGCCCACCCACGGCCTGCGAGCAGTGCGACAGGTGCGTGAGCGGGTCGCGGCGCGCATAGCGATCGATGAGACCGCGGCGGAGCACGGCGCGCTGGGTGCAGGCGTGGCTGACGCTGTCTGCCTGAAGATCGCCCGCTGTGGAGGCATCGCCGGTCTGCTCGCCGCCGCCACGCTCGTGCGCGCCTCTGGCGCTGAGGTCTATCTGGCCTCGACCTTTGAGGGACCGCTGGGAGTCGCGGCCGCCGTGCACGCTGCTGCGGCCCTTGCCTCGCGCGGGCCGATAGCCCCTTGTGGCTTGGCGACGCTTGTGCTGTTCGAGGGGCTCGAGGATCGGCTGCCGGTGCACGAGGGACGGATCGCAGTGCCTGGTGGGCCGGGGTTGGGGGTCGAGCCCGATTAAGTCGACCCTTATCTACACTCGTGCTTTCTAACCGGGAAGTAGTACAGGGAGAAAACGTCAAGCCCCGCCCTGGAGCGCATCCGCAACGCACTGGGGGTTCTCCAGTGTCAGACGATGCCCTCCCGGTGCCATGCGCAGCTCACTATCGGGCAGGCTTGCGGCCAATCGCCTCGCGGGAGCGTGGAACTTAAAATCGCGCTCGCCCACGAGCACCGTTACGGGCATTCGTAGCTCGCCGAGCCGATCCCACAGCGGGCTCATCATGCCCGTGCCGATGCCGCGCAGCACGGCGGCCAACGCGCGCGGGTCGTTGCGCTGCTGTTCGGCGCGCATCGCAGCGTGCACCTCAGGGGGATCGCCGGCAAACAGAGGCTGCGCCTGCCATCTGTCCATGAACTCCGTGAACGGCCGCTTTTCGAGATCGTCGGCGAGGGCGTTGTCCGCACCTACGCGGGCCGCTCGATCGGCCTCATCAGCGATACCGGCCGTGCTCGATACGAGTACCAGTCGTGACACGCGCTCAGGTGCGGCCAGCGCCACGTTCAGGCCCACGCGACCGCCCAGCGAGTAGCCGCATAGCGCAAAGCGTGCGGGACTGTTTGCAAGCACGTGCTCCACGCAGGCAGCAAACGTGATCGGCGTTGGCGCGTCCCGGGCCTCACCATGCCCGGGCAGGTCGAGGGCCAGCGGGGTGTAGCGTTCAGGCGCAAGCCGCTGGATGACTCCGTCCCAGGTGTGACGGGTGCCGGCGAAACCGTGCAGCAGGACCAGAGGGTGGCGGAGCCGGACCCCTCTTCTATCAGGCATTCTCCGGCACATCACCATGGTAATCGCGTGAGCTCCCCAACCGACACCCACGTACTGCTGCGAGCCTTCGTGGATGAGCTGACACACTGCGGGCTGCGCGCGGCTTGCACCTCCCCCGGTTCGCGCAGCACACCCCTGGTGCTGGCGCTCGCGCGCGAGCAGCGCATTCGGTGCTACTCACACATCGACGAGCGCTGCGCGGGTTTCTTCGCGCTGGGGCTGGCCAAGGCCGGCGGCCTGCCGGTGGCCGTCACCTGCACCTCGGGCACGGCAGTGGCGGAGCTGTTGCCGGCGGCGATCGAGGCGCGCGAGGCGCGTGTGCCACTGCTGCTACTCACGGCGGACCGACCGCCGGAGCTGCGCGAAAGCGGCGCGGGACAGACGATTGACCAGCTCAAGCTTTTCGGCGGTGCGGCGAAGTGGTTCTTCGAGGTGGGCAACCACGAGGCCACGCCCGAGCGCCTGCGCTGGATGCGCACGCTCGCGTGCCGCGCCTGGTGGCGCACGTTGGAGGGGCGCCCGGGCGTGGTGCACCTGAACTTCCCGCTGCGCGAGCCGTTGGTGTGGGACGGGCCACTGCCACAGGAACGCGAGGGCCGTCCCGATGGCCAGCCGCTGCTCACGCGCACGCCCGCCCGCCTGCATGCTCCCGCCGACATGGACGAACTCGCCAAGCCCGTTGCGAGGAGCCGCCGCGGTGTGATGGTGGCCGGACGCCATGAGCGCAATACCCCTCTGGGCGAGGCGGCCGCGGCGTTCTGCGCAGCGACGGGGTGGCCGCTGCTGGCCGATCCGCTATCGGGTGCACGCCGGGGGGAGGCCGCGGTGGCGCACTACGACGCCCTGCTACGCGACGCCGCGTTCGCGGCGCAGATGACCCCCGATCTCGTACTGCGGGTAGGCGATCTGCCGACGTCCAAGCCGCTGCGCGCGTGGCTCGCCGGCATGCGCGAGGTTCCGCAGGCCGTGCTCGACATCGAGGACAGCTGGCAGGACCCCGACGCCGCGCTGTGTCGCTGTTTCGCGTTAGAGCCTGCGGCGGCGCTGTGGCGACTATCGGACTCCCCGTCCGCCGCCGACCCCGACTGGCTGGCGACTTGGCGCAGCGCCGATGAGCGCGCGGCCGAGGCGATCCTGGGCGTGCTCGCCGACGGCGGAGCCGAGCCGGGTGTCCTACACCTGGGCACGAGTGGCCTGTCCGAGCCCTCGGTAGCGGCCGAGCTAGGCGTACTGCTTCCCTCCGAGGCGACGCTGTTCGTGGCCTCCTCAATGCCGGTGCGCGATATTGAGAGCTTCTGGCCCGTGCGCCCGGACCCGCCACGCG
>DATBPO010000271.1:0-4231 GCA_036561265.1 Solirubrobacteraceae bacterium
CGCCAGGCGCTTCTCCGCATAGTCCGTCGTCCACACGTAGAACGGCGACAGCGCATCCACGCAGCGCGGGTCCGTGATCGTGAAGTGATCCGCCACTTCCGCCCACGCCCTTATCCGCACCCTATCCGGCTGCTGCACCGCGCCGCCCGCCAGCGCCCTCAGCGTCGGCTCGCCATCGCTCCACACGCCCTCCTCCAGCGCCCGCCGCAGCTCCGGCTGGTGCGATTCGCGCACCAGGTCGTTGCGCTGGTGGTCGAACGTCGGATACAGGAAAAAGCGCTCGTGCTCGAGCGACAGATCCTTCTCCTCCTCGCGCACGCCGCCCTTGCGCAGCGTCAGCAGCTGCTCGCCTTCGGCGAGGGCGCGGACGGTGACCGCCCATTCCTTGAGAGCAATTGGCATGGCTTGATCAGGACAGGGAAAACAGGGGTGATTGCGAACTACTTCGACCGGCCGCCCACCAGGGATGGGGCAACAGGCTCGCCTTAAAGATACGAAATCCAGGCGGAAATACCAAATCCCCTGCAAATCAAGGGTTTTTTTGCGTACAAGCTCCCTTTGCAGTGTTTCTGATCGGTGCTCTAAGGTGTCTGAGTCGGCGACTCGGGCCGCCGATCTGCGCCGCACCCTCGCTACAGTCGCCGGTCCGCCAGGCCCTCCACCGCCTCAATCACCGCCGCATAGTCGTCCTCGCCGTGGCCCCTGCCCACCGTCGCCGTCAGCAGGTCTCGCGCGTGCGCCGCTGCCGGGAACGGCACCCCTGCCGCCTGCGCCTCCTCCAGGCACAGCCTCACGTCCTTGAGCATGTGCTCCGTCTTGAACAGCGTCGTGTAGTCGTGCTCGCGCATCGGCCCTGCCTTCAACTCCAGCTGCGCCGAGGCGCCCGAGCCGGCTGCCACCACCTTCTGTAGCGCGTCCAGGCCCAGGCCCGTTGCTTTTGCCAGCACCAATGCCTCCGCCAGCGCCGCCGCGTTCGCCGCTCCCAGCGAGTTGTTGATCAGCTTCAGCATCTCGCCCTGGCCCAGCTCGCCCACATGGACAACCAGGCTGCCCATCGTTTCCAATAGCGGCTCCGCCCGCTCGAAGTCCTCCGGCTTGCCGCCCGCCATGATCGTCAGCGTGGCCGCCTCTGCTCGCGGCGAAGAACCCGTCACCGGCGCGTCCAGCATGGCTACGCCCCGCTCTTTCAGCGTCGCTCCGATCCTGCGCGTGTCCTTCGGGGAGATCGTCGACATGTCCACGCACAGCAGACCCTCGTGTGCCGCCTCGATCACGCCATCCTCGCCCGTGAGGATCGAGGACACCTGTGCTCCATCCACCACCATGCTCACCACGATCTCGCTCTTTTTCGCCACCTCTGCCGGGGTCTGTGCTGCGGTTGCTCCGTGCTCCTGCGCCCATCGCGCCGCCTTACCCTCCGTGTGCGTCCACACCGTCAGCTCGTATCCGGCCCTGTGTATGTTCGCCGCCATGCGGCTGCCCATGATGCCCAGGCCCAAAAAGCCGATTCGCTCCGCGGCGGGTGCGATTCGCTCGCTCATTCGCCGAATCCTCCTCCACCCGGGGTTTCGATGCGCAGCCGGGTGCCCTTGGTCAGTATCCCCGTGAACTTCGCGGGCAATTCCTTGCCATCCAGCACGTTGCGACCCGGCTGGCCAGGCTCGCCTCCCGCTGCCCCTGGCGCTCCGTGGCGGCGGCGCTCCGTTATCAATGACAGCTGCATGTCGCGCAGGGCTTCCAGTTCGCGGATTACGCCGTCTCCGCCGTGCCAGCGGCCGCCGCCGCCAGAATCGTGGCGGATTGCGTACTTGGTTATGCGTAGGGGGAACTCTCGCTCCAGGGCCTCTATTGGGGTGTTTAGGGTGTTGCTCATTGCCACGTGGACTGCGCTGGGGCCGTCTGCGTCGGGGCACGCTCCCTGGCCTCCTCCCAGCGTCTCGTAGTAACTGAAGCTCTCGTCTCCCAGGGTCATGTTGTTCATCGTTCCCTGGCCCACTGCGCGGCCAAACGCCTCCAGCACGACGTCTGCTACTCGTGAGCTTGTCTCCACGTTGCCTGCTGCCACCGCTGCGCCCGGCCTTGCGTTCAGCACGCTCCCCTCCGGGGCTCTTACGGCGATCGGGCGGTACGCGCCTGCGCATGGGGGGATGTCCGGGTCCGTCAGTACCCGTACCGCGAAGTAGCACGCCGAGCGCGTTACTGCAAGCGGGCAGTTCAGGTTGCCCGCCTGCTGCTCTGCGCTGCCCGCGAAGTCGAGTGTCAGGCGCTCGCCCTGCACCTCCGCCCGCACCTTTATTGGGATGTCTCTCTCCCGGGCTTCCAGTACGTCTTCTGCTTCGTACATGCCGTCTGTCATTGCCGCTATGCACGCTCGCGTGCGCCGCTCCGCGTAGTCCAGTACCGCGTCCGTCGCCTCCTTCAGGCGCGCCGCTCCCACGCGCGCCGCCAGCTCCCGCACGCGCGCCGCGCCCATCCGGTTCGCCGCCAGCTGCGCCCGCAGGTCCGCGCGGCGCTCCTTTGGCTGGCGCATGCTCGATATCACCTCTGCGATCGTCTCCTCGCTCAGCACCCGCGGGGGGATCACCACTCCCTCTTCCGCCAGCGTCCTGCTGTCTGCCGGCATCGAGCCCGGCGTGCGCCCACCCACATCCGCGTGATGCGCTCTGCTTGCCGCGAAGCCCAGCAGGGTCGCGTTTGCCACGATCGGCGTTATCACCGTTATGTCCGGCAGGTGCGTTCCGCCTCTGAACGGGTCATTCAGAATCCACGAGCGGCCTTCGCTGTGGTCCTCCTTCAGGACCGCCGCCACCGCTGCCGGCATCGCTCCCAGGTGCACCGGGATGTGCTCTGCCTGCATCGTCATCTCGCCATTCACGTCGAACAGGCCCGTCGAGGCGTCGCGGCGCTCCTTGATGTTCGCCGAGTGCGCCGAGCGGATCAGCACCGCGCCCATCTCCTCGCACGCCGCCCGCAACGCGCCCACAATCACCTGCAGTTCGATCGCGTCGATCATCGGGGTCGTGTCTCCTCTGCGCTCAGCAGCACGCTGCCCTGCTCATCTACTTCTCCGCTCCAGCCCGGCGGCACCCACAGTGTCGCCTCTCCCAGGGCGCAGATCGCCGGGCCGGTTACCGCTGTGCCCGCCGGCAGCTCGCCAAGGAAGCACTCCGCTTCGATCTCCCTGTCCGCGAAGACGACCGTGCGCGTCTCGCGCTCCGGCTCCGCGCCGCCCGCGCTCGCCAGTTCCAGGGCCGGCGCCTGGCCCCACGCCGAGGCCCTCACTGTCACCAGCTCCACCTCCGCATCCTCGTCGCGGTAGCCGTAGCGCTCCTCGTGCCTCGCCGCGAACGCCTCGCGCAGTGTTTCCACCTCCACCGGCCCCTCTGGGTTCTCATCCTCCACTCCCAGCTCAAACGACTGGCCGGAATAACGCATCTCATACACCACTCGCACCCGCGCCGCCGTCGTTTCCGCATCGGGCCGCTCTCCCGCCGAGCCGCGGCCCCCACCCCTCAAAACACTTCCCCCTAGCTCCGCCCGCACTCTTTGCAGCAGCTCAGCGCGCTCTTCCCTCACGCTTTTGCCGCTCAGCGCCGCGCCGCTCAGCAGCACCGTGCGGGCCGCGTCGCGCCTTGGTGCTGCTGCCGCGAGGCCCAGTGCGCACAGCACTCCCGACGCGCGCGGGCACACGATGCGCGACAGGCCCAGCTCGCTCGCCAGGGCTGCCGCGTGCAGCGGACCCGCGCCGCCGAAGGGCATCAGCGCCATGCCCCGCGGGTCCACGCCGCGGCCCACCGTCATCACGCGCAGCGCTCTTGCCATCTCCGCCTCCGCCACTTGCACGATGCCCTCCGCGCAGGCGCGTGTGCTCAGGCCCACGGTGCCCGCCAGCTTCGCCACTGCCCGCTCCGCCGCCTCGCGGTCGAGCGTTATGCCGCCCGCCAGCGGCGCGTCGTCCAGCAGTCGTCCCAGCAGCAGATTCGCGTCCGTCACCGTCGCCTCTTCGCCGCCCCTGCCGTAGCACGCCGGCCCCGGTGTCGCGCCCGCCGAGGCCGGGCCCACCCGTAGCGCTCCGCCCCCATCGCGCCACGCCTTCGAGCCGCCCCCCGCGCCCACCGTCTGGATATCGAGCGCCGGCAGCGCCAGCGGGCGGCCTGCAACCTCGCGCGCCGCCGTCTCCCTAACCGCGCCACCGGTTATCACGCACACATCGCACGACGTTCCGCCCATG
>DATBPO010000272.1:0-10035 GCA_036561265.1 Solirubrobacteraceae bacterium
AGTCCAGCTAGACCACGGCGTACGCGGCCCACACGGCCGCCCCTAGGCGGCCCCCCCTCAAATCCTTGCTCCTGTCTGTTCAGCTGAGCAGCAGATACAGGGTGCGGAACATCACCACGGTGACGATGGCCGCCGTCAGCACGAGGGTCGTGACGAGCAGCGCAAAGCGCATCGACCCCCGTTTGTGGCGGCGCTGAACGTGGCGCTTGTGCGTGCGCTTCTCGGCGGTGCGCCGTAGCGAGTCGCGGCGGCGGCGCTCGAGGGAGATCTCGCGGCTGAAGGCGTGCTCGAGGTCGGCGAGGCTCTGGCGCAGACGCGGTACGTCTGTGGCGGGCTCGGGTCCGTGCTCGGCGCGTTCGGGCAGCCCCATCGGCCTCAGACGCCCGCGGCCTCGGCCTGCTCGTAGACCTTCACGAAGCGCAGGTAGTTGGTGGCTATCTGCTTGGCCGCCACGGAGCGTTCGGTCTTGCCGTCGACGTAGGACTTCAGCGGGTCCCACCAGATGGAGCGGCCGATGGCGAAGCCCACGAAGCCATCCACGGGCGCGGCCTGCGCGAGCCAGTGGTCGACCTTCTCGTCGTTGGCGCCGCGACCGAGGACGACGCAGACGACGCCCTCGCGGCCGGCGCCGGTGCGCGCCTGCTTGACGAGCATTTCGCAGTCGGCGCGGCGGTCGACGCCCTCGATCTTCCACACATCCACCTCGATGCCGAAATCCTGGACCGCCGCGATGGTGCGGCGCATCAGCTCGGGGCGCAGCTCGGCGTCGTAGCGTTCGGGGTCGCCGCCCACGGAGGCCAGCTGGGCGTCCTCGGCGGGCACGAGGAGCTCGAACAGGAAGCGGCGGTCGTTGGCGTGCAGCCAGTCGGCGAGGCGCTTTAGCTTTTGCAGCTGCTCGCTATTGCCCGCGGGGTCGCCGTCGGGGTTGTAGCGCACCAGCACCTTCGTGAAGTCGGTGTCGAAGCTCTCGATGTGCTTTGCGAAATCATCGCCGTACTGGAAGTCGAACATGTTCTGGCCGCTGCGCTCCACGGGCATCGCCAGCTTCAGGCCCGCCGCGCGTGCCTCTGCGGGGATGCTGCCGCCGAACTGCTCATCCACGAGCACGCCCGTCACGCCGGCCGGCGCGCCCGCGGCCACCGCCTGCGCCATGCCCTCATAGATGAGGTGCTTCGCATCGGCGATCATCGCCGTTTGCTCGCCATCGGGTTCGCCCTCGATGCCGAAGAACTTCTTCTGGAAGGACCCTCGGTGGTCGAAGGCCAGGATGTAAAGCTTGCCGTCGTAGCCCAGTCTCATGCTTTGCGGTTCCCTTGTCGTTGACGAGGAGACTCTATCGCCGAGTCCCTTCTGGTGGTGGCGCCGGGGCGGCTGGCGCATCCCAACAGGCGATCCGAGCTCGCGGAAGCTGCTCGTGCGATGCCCGCGCCATACGCGCCTAGAATGGACCGACGATGTCCTCGGGTGCCGATTTGTTCGTGGTTTGCAAGCAGTGCGGCTCTGAGGTCAGCCCGTACGTGACGGAGTGCCCCTACTGCGGGCATCGCCTGCGTCGCCGCGCCCCCAAGCTGCCCCGCGATGGCGGGCTGGGCGGTGGGTCGGCTGCGAGCGGCAAACGCCGGCGCCCGCACATTCCGACGCCCTCGCTGGGGCGCATGCGGCGGGGGGAGATCGCGGGGATTCGCGGCGACGCGCCGGCCTACGCCACCGGTGCGCTCATCGCTGCGAGCTGCGCGTTATGGATCTCCACCAAGGGAGGCTTTATCGAACTCGCAAAGCTCCCCATCATCGGGCCGTTGCACGGCGACTGGTGGCGCCTGTTCACGTGGCAGTTCGCGTACTTCTCGGGTTTCTCAAGCGCCGTGTACCTGTTTGCCTGCATGATCGCCGTGGGGATCTTCGGCTGGCTGGGCGAGCGCCGCCACGGGCCGGCGGTCGTGCTGGCGCTCTTTTTTGGCGCCGGCGTCAGCGCGGGGCTACTCGCGGAGGTGGTCTACCCCCTGCCGCTGCTGCTGGGCGCCAATGCGGGCGCCCTGGCGCTGCTGGCGGCATGGGCGGTGCCAGACCTGCAGGACATGCGCCGGGGGCGCTACTACGACGGCGACCTGCTGGGCACGGCGGCGATCGCGGCGGTGCTGTTGGCGATGCCGCTGGCATTGAGCGGCGGCGTGAGCTGGCTGGCGGGCGTCATCGGTGGGGCCTTCGGCTTACTCGTCGGCCTGGGTCTCAGTCGCGTGCGCGCGGCATGAGCTCCGCTGCCTCCTACAGCGCCGCGGAGGTCGACGCCGCTGTGGCGGCCCTAGGCGAGGAGCCCGAGCGCCTGAGCCATGCGCAGGAGGTGGTCACGCACGCGGCGCCCGCGCTACAGCGCATCCTGTTGCAGGCGTTGCAGGAGGGCGGCTGGTTTGGCTCGGCACACGCGGCGGAGGTGCAGCGCGCCGCCGGCGAGAGCGATTTGCAGGAGCGCTTGCGCGCGGTGGATGTTCTGGTTGCAGAGCAGACAAGACTCGGTATGTTCGTTGGCGTCACCGTCGGCTTTCAGCTCGCCCGCGAGCTGGCGCGGGGACGCGAGCAGCCCGACGCAGCTACCGAAGAGCCCGATACAGCTACACCCACCACAGACACAGAGGAGCCTTGAGAGATGCAGATCCGCTTCCTGGGCCATGCGGCCTTCGAACTGAGCGATGGCGATACGAAGATCCTGATCGACCCCTTCCTCACGGGCAACCCCAAGGCCGCCGTCGCCGCCGAGGATCTCGACGCTAACGCGATTCTGCTGACACATGGACATGTGGACCACATCGGAGACACCGTCTCAATCGCCAAGCGCACGGGCGCGGATGTGGTGGCGATCGTGGAGATCGCCAATGAGCTCTCCGCGGAAGGCTTGGCGAAGGTGCACGACCCCAACCTGGGGGGCACCGTGAGCTTGGACTGGGGCTGGGCGCGATTGGTGCCGGCGTGGCACACCTCCACGACGCCCAAGGGCACCGTCAACGTCCCCGCCGGTCTGGTGGTGAGCTTCGCGGGCAAGACCATCTACCACCTGGGAGACACAGCCCTCTTCAGCGATCTCGCGCTGCCGGGCAGGCGCGAGGCGATCGATGTGGCGCTGGTGTGCATCGGTGGGCACTACACGATGGATCGCTTCGACGCGGTGGAGGCGTGCAAGCTGATCGGCGCCAAGCAGGTGATTCCGTGCCACTACAACACGTTCCCGCCGATCGAGACCGACGCGCAGGCGTTTAAGGCCGATGTCGAGGCGGCCGGCGCCGGCGAGGTCGTGGTGCTGGAGCCGGGGGAGAGTCATACGCCATGACACCTCTGCTTGGCACTTTGCCGGTGGGCTGGAGCGCTGGTGAGGCGAATGGTGGCGCGCCATGAGCCTCACCCACGCGGTGGTGCTGATCGAGGCCGAGCGGGATGCGCTCTCGACGCTGGGCAGCGCGCTGGCCGACATCGATGGCGTCGCTGAGGCCTATAGCGTCACGGGCGAGTGGGACTTCGTGGCGATCGTGCGCGTGCCCCACCACGATCAGCTGGCCGACGTGGTAACCGGCGAAATCACGGCGCTGCCGGGCGTGGCGCGCACGCAGACGATGGTGGCCTTCGCCGCATACTCGCGCCACGATCTCGAGGCGCTGTTCTCGCTGGGGGAGTGAGCCTGCAGTGCCCCTGTCCGTGCCCGCGGTCGCGCTGAAGCCTGAGTACCGGCCCACGTTGGCGCAGCTGCTGGCGCCGAGCTGGCAGAGGGCCTCGCGCGGGATGCGCCTGCTGATGATCGCCCTGGGCGCGGCGTTTGTGGTGGGCGTGGCGGCGCTGGTGCTGACGCTGCTGCCGGCGCGCATCTCCTACGGCGGGCCGGTGCCGTTCAGCTTCAGCTACCGGGGCCTTCACCGCGTGGACCCCGCTGCGGGCGGCGATGTGAGGGTGGAGCGGCGCAGCGCGAGCGGGCGGCTGCTGGACTCCTTTGCCGTGGCTCCCCTACGGCTGCCCCCGTACGCGGGGGGGCTGAGCGGCGAGCTGCCGCTGTTCTCGGTGGGCTACATCCACGCGCTGGCTGGTCGCTACGCCGGCTTCCAGCTTCAGGGCGAGGGCAAAACGCGCGTCAATACGGCGCCGGCGTACAACATCTACTACTCGGTGCTGGTGGCGGGGCAGCGGATGTATGGGCGCGATGTGCTGCTGGTGCCCGAACGGCCGGGCGCGCGCGACGGGGTGGCGATCGCCATGCTCACCTCGCCGCAGTCGAGCGCTCAGGTGACGTCGCCTTTGCTGGTAGCCACGGCGGGGGTACTTTACAAGCCCCTACGTACATTCAGCTTTAGTTGACCGAGGGTATGTAGGGCCCAAAAAATAGGCCGCCCCCCGCCCTCTTTACATTCGGCGTCTCTCTACTCGCCCGCTGGGGAGTCGGGCTGAGGGGTACCCGTGGAGGTTGAGGCCGTTGGCGCCGAGGTGCCGCCGGTGGGATCGGCGGCAGGAGGCGGTGTCACAGGGGTGACGGTGGCGCCTGTTTCTGTGCCCGTCGTCGCGGGTGGAGTCGGGGGCGGCGGCGGCGGGGTTTCCACCGTGGCCGGCGGGGGAGTTTCGGCGGCCGGGGGAGTGGTTTCGGCCGGCGGCGGCGTGGGCGGAGTGGTGATGCTGCTGGTGGTGTCGGTGCCGGGAGTGGGCAGCGGGGTGGACTCAGTGGTGACCTGGGTGACGGGCGGCTTTTCGCCGGCGGGCTTGTTGGGCGGCACCCCGGCCCCCGTATCCGGACCCGCGGGCTTGTTGGCTGTGGCATCGGCGGTGCCGGAAGCGCCAACGAGGAGGGTGTGCTTGGCCGCGGCGTGACGGCGGCGGCGAGCGAGGAGCGCGGCGTGGGCGGCGCTGGCGGCCGCTGTGCGTGCTCCGGAGCTGAGGGGCTGGGGGATGGAGCGCACGACTGCGGGCGCGGCATAGAGGTGGTGCGCGGCAGCAGCGCGCGCGCTCGCGCTGGCGCCTGCCGCGGAGGCGCTGAGGGAGGTGGCGTGGTGGCGGTGGCTGTGGGAGCCGGAGTGGTCGACCTCGACGGCGCCGGCGGTGACGATGGCGGCGGCGGCGAGGGTGGCGGCGGCCTTGGTGGCGAGCGCCCCGGCGCCGGCGGTGGCAATGCCTCCCATGCCCATGCCACCGGCGGCGCCCGCTCCGGCACTGGCGGCGGCGGAGGCACCGGCGGTGGCGCCCCCAGCGCCAACAGCATGGGCTCCGCCGGCCGAGGCGGTCGAGCCGAACTTGGTCAGGATGAGCTTCTTGAGCAAGAGCAGTGGTCCGACGGGGAGGATCGCGGCGAGGGCGTGGTTGTTGTCCTTGAGGTGCTTGCGGAAGGCGCGGCAGCGGTCGCAGTCGCGCAGGTGGCGCCGTTCGGGGGCGTCGAGCTTGATGAGCCCCTCGGCGGCCTCGCCGAGCTTGGTGCGCACTTCGGAGCAGCTGAGCTGGCGCGCCTCGGCGGCCTCGGCCAGGGAGATGCGGGCGCGCACGAGCAGCGACTTCACGGAGGGCACGGTGGTCTCCATGGCCTGTGAGATCTGCTCGTAGGAGAGCGCGTCGATCTCGCGCAGCAAGAGGGCGGTGCGCTGGGTCTCGGGCAGCTTCTGGACGTCGCCGATGAGCTGGCGGAAGCTCTCGCGGCGCAGGACCTTCTCGCCGGTGGAGATGCCGCCCTCGGCGAAGTGGATGTCCATGGAGTCGACACCGATGGCGGAGGCGCGGCGCAGGTGGTTGAGCGAGCGGTTGCGGGCGATGCGATAGAGCCAGGGCCGGACGTTGATGGCGCGCTCGTCGGCGAGGATGGCGTTGAAGGCGGCGACGAAGACCTCCTGCAGGACGTCCTCGGCGTCCTCCTTGGAGCCGAGCATGTGGCGGCAGAAGGCGAGGAGACGCGAGTGGTAGCGCGAGAAGAGGGTCTCAAAGGCGGACTGCTGTCCGCGGCGGGTAAGCGCGATGAGCTTCTCGTCGGACTGCAGGCGCAGCAGCGACCCTGAGCTGCGGGGCCCGGGCAAGACGGTTGGTTTGAGTGCAGAGACCTCCACGGTGGTCCAATCGCTGCTTTGTATACCTAAAGACACCGTAGCAATGGGTTAGTTGCGCTTAGACTGCTACCCCAGGCCCGGGTGGCGGAATCGGCATACGCAATCGACTTAAAATCGATGGCCCGCGAGGGCATGTGGGTTCAAATCCCACCCCGGGCATCAGCATCTATAGAGTCGTGCCATGTCGACGGAGACCGAGACGAGGACCTTCCACGGCGGCCGTCTGATCGCGAGGCGCCTGAAGGCGCAGGGCGTGAGCAAGCTGTTTACGCTGTCAGGCGGGCACCTGTTCTCGATCTACGATGGGTGCCGCGAGGAGGGGATCGAGATCGTGGATGTGCGCCACGAGTCGACGGCGGCGTTCGCGGCGGAGGGCTGGGCGAAGGTGACGCGCCAGCCGGGGGTGTGCGCGTTGACCGCGGGGCCGGGGGTGACGAATGGGATGAGCGCGATGGCGAGCGCGCAGGCGAACCATTCGCCGATGGTGGTGCTGGGCGGCCGGGCGCCGGCGGGACGGTGGGGCATGGGCTCGCTGCAGGAGATCGACCACGTGCCGTTCGTGCGCCCGCTGAGCAAGCTGGCGGCGACGGCGCAGAGCACGCAGGAGATACCGGGCCTGGTGGAAGAGGCGTTCGCGGCGGCGGTGGCGCCGCACGGAGGGCCGGCGTTCGTGGACTTCCCCCTGGACTATGTGTTCATGGAGGCGGACGAGGGTGAGTGCGAGCCTGGGGAGGGTGGGGAGTGGGGCCGGCAGGGCCGGCCCGGTGTGGGCCGCGTTGTGGCGGGGAGAGCTGAGACGAGCGCGCTGGAGCGCGCGGGGGACTTGCTGCAAGCAGCGGAGCGCCCGGTGGTGATGGCGGGGACGGATCTGTATTGGGGCCGGGGCGAGGAGGCGTTGGGAGAGCTGATTGAGGCCCTGCGCATTCCGACGTTCCTCAATGGCTTGGCGCGGGGGTGTGTGGCGGCGGATCACGAGCTGTTCTTTTCGCGGACGCGGGGGCAGGCGCTGAGGGAGGCGGATGTGGCGGTGGTGATCGGTGTGCCGATGGATTTTCGGCTGGGCTTTGGTGGGTCGTTCGGGGAGGAGACGGAGATCGTGGTGGTGGATGTGGCAGAGCCGGGACGCGAGCACCCGCGGGGGGTGGCGGCGGAGCTGTATGGGGATGTGGGGGAGACGCTGAGGGACCTGCGGGCGGCGGCCGGTGGGGGAGCGCGGGGCGAGCGCTGGGTATCGCAGCTACGCGCAGCCGAGAGTGAGAAGCGCGCGGGCGAGAAGGGGGAGCTGGAGGATGGGCGCTCGCCGCTGCATCCGCTGCGGATCTACCACGAGCTGGGAGGGGTACTTGAGCGAGACGCGATCGTGGTGGGCGATGGGGGCGATTTCGTGTCTTATGCGGGGCGCGTGATGAACAGTTTCCAGGCGGGGTGCTGGCTGGATCCGGGACCGTTTGGCTGCTTGGGGGCGGGTCCGGGGTATGCGCTGGCGGCGAAGCTGGCGCGGCCGGAGCGCCAGGTGGTGCTGCTGGTGGGCGATGGGGCGTTTGGGTTCGCGGGGATGGAGTGGGACACGCTGGCGCGCCATGGCGTGGGTGTGGTGGGGGTGATGGGCAACAATGGGATCTGGGGGCTGGAGAAGCATCCGATGGAGTTTTTGTATGGGTACTCGGTGGCGGCGGAGTTGCGGCCGGAGACGCGGTATGACGAGGTGGTGGAGGCGCTGGGGGGAAGTGGCGAGCTGGTGCGCCATCCGGCCGAGCTGAGGGGGGCGTTGGAGCGGGCGCTGGCGTGCGAGGGGCCGGCGCTGGTGAATGTGCTGACCGACCCAGGTGTGGCGTACCCGCGCAAGTCGAACTTGGCTTAGGGCCCCTCCACTAGACGCTTAAGCGAGGAAGCCGCCAGGGTAAGCGGCTTCCTCTGAAGCCCCGAGGGACAGGCAGGGGTACGTTCCTCGGGACTGGGGGGGGGTAGGGTGACCCAGGACGGCGGGAGCGCCGACGAATCGACACTTCGCCCCGGATCTATGGACCGACCGAGAGGGCGCGTGGCACGGCCCCACGCCTCCTCGCTGAGAAGCGTATCACATGTCGGAACTCTTGGTGAGGATAGGAAGATTCCCCCAAAATGGGGCTTTAATTCGGGGCCCGCGATGCGCGACCTTCAATCGGGAGCCCGGGAGAGGCGCGATCTTCAATCGTGGCGCGACCTTCAATTGGGGCCCGCGAGAGGCGCGACGCTCAATCGAGACCCGCGAGGCGCAGGGCGCCGCCGCGCAGGATGTCGTGCTCGGAGACCTCGACGTGGTCGAGCTCGAAGGCGCGCATGGCCTCGGCGAGGAGGATCATGCCGGCGACGATGGTGGGGGCGCGGTCGGGGTGCAGGCCGGCGACGTTGCGACGCTGGGCGTCGGTCATGTCGGCGAGGCGGGCGAGGAGCAGTTCGACGGTGGCGAGCAGCAGGGTGTAGCCGTGCACGCGGGTGGGGTCGTAGGGGTCGAGCTCCTGGTCGATGGCGGCGGCTGAGGTGGCGGTGCCGGCGACGGCGATGGCGCGCGTGACGGGGGCGCGCTCCTCGGGGGGGAGTCCCTCAAGGAACACGGCGCGGGTGTCGAGCGCGAGCTGCTGGAGCTCGGCGGGTGCGGGGGGGTCGGAGTGGATGTGGCGCTCGCTCATGCGCACGACGCCGGCCTGGAGGGAGACGTGAAAGCCGGCGGTGTGGTGGTGGCCGACGATGAACTCGGTGGAGCCGCCGCCGATGTCGATGACGACGGTGGGCTCGAGGGAGGGCTGACGGTCGCTCATGGCGCCGAGGAAGGTGAGCTGGGCCTCTTCGTCGCCGGAGAGGGTGCGGGCATCGAGGTGGTAGTCGCGACGGACGCGCTCGGTGAAGGCGGGGCCGTTGCGGGCGTCGCGTACGGCGGAGGTGAGGACGGCGAGGTTGGCCTGGCAGTGGTGCTCCTGGATGAGGCGGCGGTAGTCGGCGAGGACGGCGGCGGTACGCTCGATGGCGTCGTCGCTGAGGTCGCCGCCGGAGTCGACGCGTTCACCGAGGCGGGTGACGCGGGAGAGGCGCAGGAGGTCCTGGACGGCGCCGGAGTGCGAGACGTCGGCGATGAGCAGACGGGTGGAGTTGGTGCCGATGTCGACGGTGGCGACGCGCATGGGGCGGGGATGCTAGAGGTGGCGTGGGTTTGGCGTCTGCGGCCGGGGTGGGGGGCGCGTTTGCATGCCTGCTGGAGGGGCAAGGAGAGCGGGTTTGGAGGGCTGGCGCAGAGGCATAGAGGGGCGCACGAGGACGGCTGCCGCAGAGGTAAGAGGCCCCCCGGCCGCCCGGGTTAGAGCGTGAGCTTCTTGCTACAATGAGCGCTCAGCGACGCGGGGTGGAGCAGCTGGTAGCTCGTCGGGCTCATAACCCGAAGGTCGCAGGTTCGAATCCTGCCCCCGCTATGTGGCCGCATTGGCGACCTTGCAGTAGATATCCACAAGCTGCAAGTAGTTAGCGAGTCTGTCTCAGAAGGAGCCGGTGCCGTGAGCGCCATTGCAGAGGGGGCCACTATCGAGCGTGCGGCACGCGCTTTGATCGATGCGGCGGCGTCCCCGGCCAGGGTGATCCTGTTCGGCTCGCGTGCCCGTGGAGATGGTGACGATCGGAGCGACTTCGACTTCTTGGTGATTGAGCGTGAGGTCGATGACCGCTTCGATGAGATGGTGCGTCTGGATCGTATCCTAGGACGCATGTTGATTCCAGCCGACGTGGTGGTCATCAGCGAGCAATACGCCCAGAAGTGGGGGTCTGTAAAAGGCACGATGATTCACGAGGCTATGACCCAGGGGCGTATTGTTGCCGAGTCCTGAAGCGCGGGAGATAGCACTGCTGCTCCTACGTAAGGCCGAGGGCGACGAGGCAATCCTCGACCGAGTGCTGGACGATCTTGACGTGCCCGATGATGTGCTGGGCTTCCATGTCCAGCAGAGCATCGAGAAGC
>DATBPO010000273.1:0-15820 GCA_036561265.1 Solirubrobacteraceae bacterium
CTGGGACGGCCATCTGGTGCGCAACTGGGTGCCCTACTTCTACACCCACACCTACCCGCAGAGCACCGTCGCGGAAATGGGCTGGTCGGGCGCCAAGAAGATCCCGCTGGGACGCCACGTGCTGACGATCGTCGCCATCGACAAGCTCGAAAACGTCTCCACAGCGCATCTGGCGATCGTGCACTTGCGCGAAAAGCCGCGCAAGCGTCGGCATCACCGCCGCCATCACTGAGCGGGCTTGGCAAACTTAGCGGCCGATGCCGCCCCTAGCCCCCTCTCGCCTTGAGCGCCTACGCGAGCGCAGCAACGGCTTCACGGTCACGCCCAAGCAGTACGCGCTCGCGGCTTACATCGCCCTGGGCGCGCTGACGCTGATCGTGCTGAGCGGCGCCGCGGTGCGCCTCACGGGCTCGGGACTCGGCTGCCCGGACTGGCCGCGCTGCTACGGACGCGCCTACCCACCGCTGACGACGCATGCGGTGATCGAGTTCTCCAACCGCATGATCACGGTGCCGGTGTCGCTGGCGGCGATCGCCGCGTGGGTGCTGGCGCTGCGCCGGCGCCCCTACCGCCGCGATCTGGTGTGGCTGAGCGCGCTCTTGCCCCTGGGCGTGGTGGGCCAGGCGGTGCTGGGCGGCTTCACGGTGCGCGGCGCGCTGGATTACGGCTGGGTGATGAGCCACTTCGCGCTCTCCATGCTGATCCTTGCCGCCGCAACGGTGCTGGTGTGGCGGGCCACGCACGAGCCGGGGCAGGGCGCCGGGCAGCGCGCAGCGAGCGGCGATCGCCTGCTGGCGGGAAGCGTGCGTGCGCTGCTGGTGCTGTCGGGCGTGACGATCGTGGCGGGCACCGCCGCAACGGCCGCGGGTCCCCACGCGGGTGGCGCGCCCGGTCAGCACATCAATCGCCTGGACTTCAACGGCCGGGCCACGATGGACTTCGTCATCCACCGCCACGGCGAGCTGGGGCTGGCTTTTGGACTGCTGGCGCTGGGCGTGTGGTGGCTGGCGCGCCGACGCTCAGCCGACCCTGCCCTGCGTGGCTCGCTGACGCTGTTGTGCGCGTTAATCGCGTTGCAGGGCGCCGTGGGCCTCGATCAGTACGAGACCCATCTGCCCACGCAGCTGGTGTGGGTACACGTGGGCCTGGCCTGCGGCTGCTGGCTGGCGTGCCTGTGGGCGACGTGCGCCGTAGGCTCGCTGCGGCCCCTCAGCGCCCCTGTGGAGGAGCGCCAAATGGAGCCTGCGGCGAGGGTTTCCGTGTAGTTGTCCTAGCCAGTCGTTAGCCTGCTCGCAGGAATAACACCCGAGAAGGGAGTGCAATGACCAAGAACGATCTGGCTGACAAGGTCGCTGAAAGCACCGGGCTGCCAGCCAGCCAGGCCCGCCAGGCGCTGGAGGCCGCAATCGATGCAGTCTCAGACGAGCTGGCCGCGGGTGGCGAGGTCGCACTCGCCGGCTTCGGCAAGTTCAGCGTCAGCCATCGCTCGGCGCGGCAGGGTCGTAACCCCGCCACCGGCGAGACGATCAACATCGCCGCCAGCAAGGCAGCGAAGTTCTCCGCCGCCAGCGCGCTCAAAAGCCGTCTGAACTCCTGACGAGCGCGCCGGTCCCTGGCAGTCACCGGTCCACCGCGGGCCGGTGACCTCCGGGTCGGCCTTTCTACAGTGAGGGCATGCCTGGAATGACCCTCGGAAGGGAGCGCACGCATGGGCGGACGTAGAGGTGCAACGCTGGCCGTGGCCTGCCTGGCCACCGCGATGCTGATGCTCGACATCGCAGTCATCAACACTGCCCTCTCGCACATCGCGCGCGACCTGAAGGCCGACCTCACGGGGCTGCAGTGGATCATCGACGCCTACACCCTCACGCTGGCCACGATCGTGCTGAGCGCCGGCTCGCTCGCCGACCGCGTGGGACGGCGGCTGATCTTCGCCTGGGGCACCGCGATCTTCACGGCCTCCTCGCTGGTGTGCGCGCTCTCAGGCTCGATCCTTGTGCTCGATCTGGCGCGTGCCGTGCAGGGCATCGGCGGGGCGTTCATGTTCGCCACCTCCCTCGCGCTGATCTCCGCCACCTTCTCCGCGCCGGCTGAGCGCGCAAAGGCCTTCGCCGCCTACGGCGCCACGATCGGCGCGGCCTTCGCCATCGGCCCCCTTGTGGGTGGCCTCTTAACGAGCGGCTTCTCCTGGCGCGCAGTCTTCATCATCAACATCCCCCTGGGCCTGTTCGCGCTACTGGCCACGCGCCTGTGGGTACTGGAGTCGCGCGACCCCCACCCGCGGCGCCTTGACTGGCCCGGACAGGCAACACTGTGCGCAAGCCTCTTCCTGCTCGTGCTGGCGCTGCTGCGCGGCAACATCGTCGGCTGGGGCAGTCCCGCGATCATCGCCGAGCTGATCGGCGGCAGCGCGCTGCTCGTGGTGTTCGTCGCGATCCAGGCGCGCTCGCGCGCGCCGATGCTGCCGCTGGGCTTCTTCCGCCGCTCGCCCTTCGCGGGCGCGCAGATCGCGGCCTTCGCCATCTCGGCCTCGTTCTTTGCCATCTACCTGTATCTGACGCTGTACATGCAGGAGGTCCTCGGCCTCTCGCCCGTGCAGACCGGTCTCGTCTACCTCCCCGGCACGATCCTTTTGTTCATCGTCTCGGGCGCGAGCGCGCCGCTCGTGCAGCGCACCTCACCGGGCCTCTTGATCGTCGGCGGCCTCGTGCTCGTGGCCATCGGCATGGCGCTCATGAGCATCGTCACCACGACCTCCTCGTGGGCGCTGATCCTGCCGGGCGAGCTCACCGCCAGCGTCGGCACGGGCTTCTTCAATCCCGCCCTCAGCGCGGTGGCCCTCAGCTCGGTCCCCGAGCGCCACGGCGGCCTCGCCGCAGGCGTCAACGACACCTTCCGCAACACCGGCGTGGCGCTGGGCACAGCGGTCTTTGGCGCGCTCGTCCCCGCCGCAGCCGCCGTCGGCCACGGCTCCCCCGCCGCCTACGTGGGCGGCCTGCACCACGCCCTCTACCTCGCCGCCGGCGTGGCGGCCATCGGAGCCATCGCCAGCGCTCGCCTGATCGGCGTGCGTTCCCCCCACGCCGCGCTCGTCGCCGCGGGGCAGGAGCCGCTGGAGGCGCCCTCCTACGCGGTATCCGAGCCGGCCTGAGCCACGTCGACCAGCCGCAGGTCGGTTCGCGTGAAGTCATCCCCCACGCACAACAGCGGCGCCTTCGCGATCTGGGCCGTGGCATATGACATGCAGTCGCCGAAGTTGAGAGCCGCTGGATGCCGTCCCTTGCCAAAGCGGAGATATGCACCGACTGCCGCGACCCAATGATCGGGGCCGAAGGGAATCACGGTCAAGGCGGCTTCCTGCACAAAACGTCCCAGCAGAGTCTTTCCTAGCTCCCCCAGTCTTGCACTCAGAACGATGCCACACTCGGTGAGAGTCGGTGCGCCGATCCCGACTTGGCTCGCCTCGGCCAGCCGATTCGCAAGCGCCTCATGATCTGGCTCGGCCAGCAGTACTGCAATCACCGCAGAACTGTCGAGGATCACACGCCACTCTCGCCGTAGCCGAGAATCGCCTCGCGTTCGGCACGGGATATAGGCCGACCGAGTACCTCCGCCGGTATCTGCGGCCAAGCCTCCTGCTCCAGGAATCGCCGCAGACCCTCACCACGGGCAGCCGGCGTAGCGGTGAGCGCCAAGCGCTCGCGGCGCTCCTGTAGCGCCACCTTGACGGCGCGCGTCTTGCTCTCCCCCGCCAGTGTCGCCACTTCAGAGGCCAAGCGCACCGCCTCTTCATCCTTGATGTTCAAGCTCATGGTAGAAGTCTACCAAAAGGGTAGACTAGCACCTGGGCGGGCGCTAGGCCGAAGGATCGTCAGCCGCAACCCGTGTTGTTGCCGCAGCTAGAGCACGTGTAGCAGGAGCCGGTGCGCTGCATCATGCCTCCGCACTGGCTGCAGGCGGGGCCGAGGTCGAGGCCCTGGAGCTTGGCGGGGACGACGGGCGGAGTTTCGGTGAAGGCGCTTGCGGGGGCGGTGCCGGGGGTTGGGGCTGTACCTGCGGTGGGTGTCCCGCCTGTGCCCGACGTGGCAGACGCCTCCGCGGGGCCGGCTGTGTCGGAGGAGATGACTGACTGGGCGGCCTCCTGGGCCATCTTGCGGGCGCGCACCTCGGGGGTGAGGATGCCTAGCTCCTCCTGGGCGTCGGTGCTCAGAAAGCGGCTGGCGAGCCAGCGCATTATGTAATCGGGCATCGACTTGGCGAAGGGGATCTCGGGGTTGCCGGTGATGCCCTCGGGCTCAAAGCGCATGTAGCTGAACTTTTGGACGAGGGTCTCCAGGGGGACTCCGTACTGGAGGGCGATGGAGATTGCGGTGGCGTAGGAGTTCATCATCCCGCGCAGCGTGCTGCCCTCCTTACCGATGTCGGTGAGGAAGATCTCGCCGACGCTGCCGTCCTCATACATGCCGGCGGTGATGTAGCCCTCGTGGCCGCCGATGGAGAACTTGTGGGTAATCGACTGCCGCTCGCGGGGCATACGCTTGCGACGCGGGCCGGCCTCGGCCAGGGCCTTGCTTACGGCGGCCTCTATCTGAGCCTCCACGTCGGCCGGCGCTGCTACCTCCTGCTGCGCGTCGGTGCGTAGGGCCTGCGCGGTCTTGGAGCCGTCGCGGTAGATCGCCAGGGCCTTAATGCCAAGGTGCCAGGCCTGCTTGTAGGCGTCGGCGATGTCATCGACCGTCGACTGGAGCGGCATGTTCACGGTCTTTGAGATGGCGCCGCTGATGAAGGGCTGCACGGCGCCCATCATCTTCAGATGACCCATGTGCGAGATCGCGCGCTCGCCGACGGCGACGTCGAACACCGGCAGATGCTCATCCAGGAGGCCGGGGGCGCCGACGATTGTGCCGTGCTCGGCGAGGTGGGCCTCGATCTGCTCGATCTGCTGCTCGTTGTAGCCGAGGGTCTGCAGCGCCAGCGGCACGGTGCGGTTGACGATCGTCATCTGTCCGCCGCCCACGAGCTCCTTGAACTTCACCAGCGAGAAGTCTGGCTCAACCCCCGTGGTGTCACAGTCCATGAGGAAGGAGATGGTGCCCGTGGGGGCCAGCACCGTAGCCTGGGCGTTGCGGTAGCCGTGCTCGTCGCCCAGCGCCACGGCCTCATCCCAGGAGCGGCGTGCGGCCGCCAGCAGTTCACTGTCGGCACAGCTCTCATCGGCGATCGCGTAGGAGGCGTCGCGGTGCATGCGCATCACATCGTTGTGCGCGGAGCGGTTCTCCTCGTAGTGCTCATAAGGGCCGAGTGCCGCTGCGGTCTGTGCGCTGCGGCGATACGCGCGACCGGTCATCAGCGCTGTGATCGCTGCTGCCACGCCGCGGCCCGCATCGGAGTCATATGGCATGCCGTTGCTCATCAGCAGCGCGCCGAGGTTGGCGTAGCCCAGGCCCAGCTGGCGGAAGGCGCGCGCGTTTACCCCTATCTCCTCGGTGGGGTAACTCGACGGACCCACCACGATCTCCTGCGCCAAAAGCATCACATCGACGGTGTGCTCAAAAGGCTCCACGTTCAGTGTGCCGTCGGGGTTGCGGAACTTCATTAAGTTAATCGACGCCAGGTTGCAGGCCGAGTCGTCCACGTGCATGTACTCGCTGCAGGGGTTCGAGGCATTGATGCGCCCGCTGTTGGGGCAGGTGTGCCAGTTATTGATGACCGTGTCGTACTGCACGCCCGGGTCCGCGCAGCGCCACGCGGCCTGCGCGATTTCGTGCATCAGCTCGCGCGCCTTCACCGGCTCGCCCACCGGCTCGCCGCTCTGACGCGCCAGCAGGCGCCACTCGCCGTCTTCCTCCACCGCCTTCATGAACTCATCAGTGATGCGCACGGAGTTGTTGGCGTTCTGGTACTGGATCGAGGTGAATCCTTCCCCGTCGATCGACATGTCAAAGCCCGCATCGCGCAGCGCCTGCGCCTTGTCCTCCTCCTTGGCCTTGCACCAAATGAACTCGCGGATGTCGGGGTGGTCTATGTTCAAGACCACCATCTTCGCGGCGCGCCGCGTCTTGCCGCCGGACTTGATCGTGCCCGCCCATGAGTCGGCGCCGCGCATGAACGACACCGGCCCGCTCGCGGTGCCGCCTTTGGCAAGCGTCTCCATCGAGCCGCGGATGTTCGACAGGTTGATGCCGCTGCCCGAGCCGCCGCGGAAGATCATCCCCTCCTTGGTGTTCCACTCAAGGATCGACTCCATCGTGTCCTTGACGCTGAGGATGAAGCAGTTGTGAACCGCCACATTGTTAGAGAGGTACTCGCCCGACTCCGTCTGAATGTCATAGACCTCCATTTCGCCAAGGTCCTCGATCGCGACGATCTCCTCCTCGCGCAGGTCGGGGCAGCGCTTGGGGTTGCGCAACTGGAGCGAGCGCAGCAGCTTCTCTGATTTCTCACGACCGATGAAGCCGACCAACTCGGCGAAGCGCGCACGCTCGGAGCCAATGGAGATAGATACCTCGTGCATGTCGTGGCGATCATCGCGCTTCTCCACCTTGTGGCTCCGCCGCGAGTAGATGCCGAGCACGCCGAGAAGGATCTGCACGTCCTCAGTCCAGCACTCGCCGATGACCGAGAATCCCACACGGGCGTTCTCGTTGTGTCCCTGGCTGACGGTCACATAGCCGTCAGCCTGGAAGATGCTGCGCAAATAGGCCACTATCTCGTCGTGTGAGGCCGTGAAGAGCCGAGAAGGTACGCGCATCTCGATGCCGCGCGTCAGCAGCTCCCAGCGCTCGACGAACTCGCGCAGGACCTCGCCGTAGAGGCGGATACGCCGCACGCGCACGTGCTGAGTGTCCGCCTCACGCACCTTGCGGTGTGCCTCGGGAAAGACGACGTCCAGGTTCTCCATCACCCAGTCGTACTCGTCATCGGTGGCAACCTGAAACTCGATCGTCAGCGAGCGATTGGTCCCCTCGTATTGGCCTACGAAGCCGTCCGCCTGCAACCATCCAGCCAAGGCGGCCTCAGCGACATCGACCCGATCGACCTCCGCGAGCTCATCGATGAGCGACTCTGCACTCTCCGCGCCAACCGCGACGCGAATCGGATCGCAGACCTTCGCACGGTGCGGGTGAAGGTGCATCCGCATCCCCACCTCCAGCTGATCCATTCGCAGCCACGCCGGCTGCGTACGACGCTCGGAGACGGCCTTGACGACATGGTCGGGCGTCGCTTCAACGAAGCTCCCGTTGCGCAGACGAGCGCGCAGGACGCGCTTGCGACCGTTTGCCTTCGTGGCCACGACGCTGGTTACACCGTTGGCGTCATAGACCTCGTGACCGACCCGATCTCCCTCGACCAGCTCGCCGATCGGAACCATGCCCTGTGGCGTGGATACCAGAGCGTGGTAGGGCTGGCACGCGCTGCACTGCGGCTGCTCCTCAAAGCCCACGTTGAACCACACCGGCGAGTTGAAGGCCGCCATCTGGTGCAGCAGGATGTGCGTGAGCTCCGCCTCGAAGGCGTCGCCGTCCTCCTCGCTTCTAAAGTAGCCCCGCTCGCGGCCCCACCCCGCGATCGTGCCCGCCACGCGGCCGATCATCTGCTTGACGCTGTGCTCGCGCGCGGGCGTGTCGAGCTGGCCGCGGAAGTACTTCTGCGCGACGATGTTCGTGGCGTTCTGCGACCAGCTCTTGGGGAACTCCACGTCGCGCTGCTCAAAGGCCACGCGGTCGCCGTGGCCGATGCGCGCGTCGCGGCGCTCCCACTCGATGGCGTCGAAGGGATGTGTCTCGGGCGTCGTGAACAGGCGCTCAATCGAGAGCGCCTCGCCAGGCGTCGAGGTGGTGATCGTGGTGGGCTCGAGGTTCCTCTGCATGGCCTGCTCCTTCGCCTGTCCGGATGTTCGATGGGGGTCGAACATGGTCCCGCGTGGGGCGGACGGACCTTTTAAATTGTAGGAGGCCCCAGCTCTATCTCAATGCCCCAGCCGCATCCAGTCGCGCAGCTCGCCCCACGTGGCCGACAGCCTCAACCCCGCCTCCGCGCACGCGTGGCGTGCTGCGGGCAGCCAGTGGGGCTCATACGCCCACCACCGCGCCGCCGCCCACGCCAGGCACGCAAGGATCAAAAGGCCCGCCGCGATGAGCGCCGCGAGTGCCGCCGCCGAGAGCGAACTCGACCCCGCCGCGTGATGGGCGCTGCTGGCAAGCTGCCCGTGCAGTGCAAGGGAGGCGCGCGTGGGCAGCACGGGAGCGTGCGCCGGCAGGATGGGAGTGCTCACTCCAGGGCATCCTAACCGGCATGTGCTGCGATCCGCCGCGGCACCGCGTCAACCGCTAGGCCACGCTGCACGCGGCCCACACGGCGGAGCGAAGCGGAGCCCCTCAAAAAAGATCCTCCACGGCGGCTAGCGCCTGCGCCAGTACCGCCTGCGGCGGCTGCTCGGCGTCGATCACGCGGATGCGCGCGGACTCGGCGCGTGCGAGCTCCTCATACGCCGCGGCAATGGCCGCGAAGAAGTCCTCGCCCTCGCGCTCCAGGCGATCGGGCTGCTGCCCGCGCTGGCCCGCGCGTGCGCGACCCGTGCGCGGGGAGATGCGCAGTAGCAGCGTGCGGTCCGGTGCAAGGCCGCCCGTGGCCAGCGCGTTTATCGCGCGCACCTCCTCGATACCCAGGCCGCGCGCGGCGCCCTGGTAGGCCAGCGAGGAGTCCACGAAGCGGTCCAGCAGCACGGTGGTGCCCTGCGCTAGCAGCGGGCGCAGGAGCTCCTCCACAAGCTGCGCGCGCGCGGCGGCATACAACAGGGCCTCCGCGGGCGCGCCCACCCGCAGCGAGGGGTCCTTCACCAACCCGCGGATGCGCTCGGAGAGAGCCACGCCGCCGGGCTCGCGCAGTAGCTCCACGCGCGCCTCGCGCCCCCGCCCCTGCCCCAGTTCCCGCTCCCGTAGCTCACCCAGCAGCGCCTGCGCGAGCGTCGTCTTGCCCGCCCCATCGAGGCCCTCGATCGTGATCAGCCGGCCGCTTGCCACGGGGTGGCACGGTAGCGGCCAACTACGATGCCTGCGTGGAGCTGCCTGCGGGTCTCGACGATCATCCCCACGCGCGTGCCGTGCTGGCCCCCGCCTGGCCCGGAACGGGGCGCGCCTCGCACGCCTACCTCTTCCACGGTCCCCCCGGCACGGGCAAGCGCAGTGTGGCGCGCGCGCTCGCCGCCGCGCTACTGGCCGAGGGGGCCACCGATCCCGCGGGCGCCGCCGAGCGGGTGGTGCGGGGGGCACACCCAGATCTCACCTGGGTGATGCCCTCGGGCGCCAGCGAAATGCTGGTGGGCGACATCGAGGAGGCCGTGCTGGGCGCCGTGGCGCGTACGCCCTTTGAGAGCAAACGCCGCGTCTTCGTGCTCGAGGGCGCGCATACGATGAACGACCAGGTCGCCAACCGCCTGCTGAAGACGCTCGAGGAGCCCCCGGCCTTCGCGCACCTCATCCTGCTCACAAACGGCCTCGGCGACGTGCTGCCCACCGTGGCCTCGCGCTGCCAGCACGTGCGCTTCGACCCGCTCTCCGCGACGCGCATCGAGGCGGGCCTCGTGGGCGCGGGGGGCCTCGCGGGCGAGGAAGGATCGGCGGGCGAGGAAGGACCGGCGGGCGAGTACCCCCTGCTAGCCCGCGCCGCCGCGCGCCTGGCCCTGGGCGATGCGGGGCTCGCGGCGTGGCTCATCTCAGAGCCCGGACGTGCACTGCGGGCGAGCGCCGAGGAGTACGCGCGCGCGGCGCTTGGCGGGCGCACGGCGCAGCGCAGCTGGCTGGGCGTGCTGGAGCAGGCAAAGGCCGCGGGAGCGTGCGCCGGCGAGGATGCGCTCGCGCGCAGCGAGGAGGATCTTGAGCTGCTGCCCAGCAAGGAGCGCAAGCGCGCGCAGCGCGAGGCGACAGAGGGACAGCGGCGCATAGAACGCCGCGAGCGCACGCGCACGCTGGATCGCGCGCTGGGCCTCGCGGAGCTGTGGCTGCGCGACACATGGTGCCTCGCGGAGGGCGCCCCCGAGCTGGTGTACGCGGTCGATCGCACGCCACAGCTGGCCGAAGACGCCGCCGGACGCCCCCCCGCGCGGCTGCTGCGCGGCGTGGAGCTCGTGGCGGCCACGCGCCGGCGCCTGGCGTTGAATGTCGCCGAGGAGCTGGCGCTGGAGGCGCTGGCCTACGGGCTCGAAGCGCTGCTGGCTGGAGACTCGGCCCAGTAACCCTCGACGGGCACCGCCAACAAGCGCGCGACGTGCTTGGCGACGGCCTCGCGTAGCACGAGCACCGCCGCGCGATAGCGCCGCGCGCGCATCGCCAGGGCCTGGCAGTTAGGTGACTGCGGCGCGGGCAGGGCGAGATCGAGACAGGTGAGCGCCTTATCGGTTTCCCCGGCGCGCGTGACGGCCTCGCACCAGATGACCTCCAGGTAGGCGAGCGCCGCCGGGAGCTGCTCCTCGGGGAGCCCCTCGTGCGTGGCTACCTGCCGCACGACGGGTACCACTTCGCGGCTCAGCCAGCGCTGCTCGGAGTGCGCGCGCAAGAGCAGCGAGACCTCAGGCGTGGCGGGGGTTGGGGGTGTTGGTGAGGAGCGTGCGAGCATGCGCGAGGGCGGGCGCGAGGGATGCACACCGTCCCTCTTTGCCTCGGCTCAGAGGCCCATTTGCTTTAGAAAGACCCCTCCGCTTCGTCGCATTTTGGAAGGAAAACGCGCGGCGCAGGATGTGCGGCATCGAACAGACGGCTAAAGGATGCTCTGTCCAGTAGCCGATGTCGTTAGAGGGGTATATGACGATGTCGATGTCCTATCGCTACGCCTTCGATCCAACGGCGCGCGCACCGGGCCAGCACGCGCGCGGGATCGTGCAGCGCCTGCGCCTGCGCACGCTGGTGGCGCTGGGTGTGCTGGCGGTGGCGACGGCGCTGCTGGGCCGGGGCTTTGGCTGGCACAACCCCATCTTCATGGGCAGCGACGTGGTGGTGCTGCTGGCGATCCTGGCGATCTACCGCTGGGTGCTGCCGCTGGTGGACCGCCACGACCGCGGGGCCACCGGCGAAGAGCGCGTGGGGGCGGTGCTCCAGAGCCTTGCGCGGCGCGGCGGCTGGCAGGTGGTGCACGACGCCAACCTGGGCCACGGCAATGTCGACCACATCGCGATCGGCCCCGCGGGGGTGTTCACGGTGGAGACCAAGAGCCACCCCGGCCCCGTACGCGTGGGGCGCGTGCACGGCGCGGTGCTGGCACAGGCGCAGGCCGAGCGGCGGCTGGTGGAGCAGGCAACGGGAGCACAGGTGGAGCCGCTGCTGGTCTACTCGCGCGCCTGGGTGGACCGCCCGCTGGCGCGGCGCAAGGGCGTGCGCGTGGTGCCCGCAGGGATGCTCGTGGAGCATCTCGAAAAGCAGCCCGTGAAGCTCACCCCGGCGGAGGTCTCGCGCGCGCAGCGACGCCTGGCAAGAGCGCTTGAGCCACACACGCGCAGACGCATCCGTGGGTAGAGAAGACTTGAGAGGCTCCGCTTCGCTCCGCCGTGTGGGCCGCGTTTCGGTGCAGCTAGCGGGATCGCGAGGCGAGCTGGAGAGAAGCAGCCGGGGCGCGGGCTAAGTTGTCGCGGGTGAGCGCGATCCCCACCGCAACGGTTCCCCCGGCGGGCGCCCAGGAGGGTACCCCCGGCCCCCTGGGCTCAGCGGCGGGCGCGGGTGAGCCCGAGCAACTGCTGGCGCGCTTCGGCCTGCGCGCCTTCCGCCCGGGCCAGCGCGAGGCGGTGGTGGCGGCGCTGGCGGGCCGCGACACGCTGGTGGTGATGCCCACGGGCGGGGGCAAGTCGCTGTGCTACCAGCTGCCGGCTCTCTCGGGGCGGGGCCTGGTGGTGGTGGTGAGCCCCCTGATCGCACTGATGGCCGACCAGTGGCGGCGGCTAAAGGACAGCGACGTGCACGCGACGATGCTGGCGAGTGGCATGGAGGAGGGCCACAACCACCGTGCGCTGCTTGAGATCGAGAGCGGGGCAACACAGCTGGTGCTGGCAGCGCCGGAGCGCTTCGCCTCAAACGCCTTCCGCGAGGCACTGGCCAAACGCAAGGTGGCGCTGTTTGTGGTGGACGAGGCGCACTGTGTGAGCGAGTGGGGACATGACTTCCGTCCCGACTACCTGCGTTTGCAGGGGGCGATAGCGGCGCTGGGCCGCCCGCCGGTGATGGCCGCTACGGCGACGGCGACGCCGCGGGTGGCACAGGAGATCGCCGAGCGCTTGGGACTGCGCGAGTGGGTGTCGGTGCGCAGCGGATTTGATCGCCCCAACCTCGTCTTCGATGTGGTGAGCGTGGAGGGCAAGGGCGCCTTGACGCGCAAGCGCGCGGCGCTGCTGCACGTGCTAGGGCAGGAGGACTCGCGGCCGGCGATCGTGTATTGCGGCACGCGCAAGGACACCGATGATGTGTGCTCGCTGCTGGCGGGCAGCGGCATCGCAACGGTGGCCTACCACGCGGGCATGGCCCCGCGCGAGCGGCGCGCAAACCAGGAGGCCTTCATGCGCGGCGAGGCCGAGGTGGTGGTGGCGACGAATGCCTTCGGCATGGGCGTGGACAAGGCCGATGTGCGCACGGTGGCGCACTGGGCGCTGCCGACGAGCCTTGAGGCCTACTACCAGGAGGCCGGCCGTGGCGGGCGCGATGGCAAGCCCGCGCGAGCGCTGCTGCTGGCGGCGCGCATGGACCTGGGACGGCTGATTCGCTTCAACACCGAGCGCGATACGACGGTGGAAGACGTGCGCGCCTACGTGGGCTCCCTGCGGGCGCACGCGCGCGATGGCGTGGCGACGCTGGCGCCGAGCTGGCACGGTGGGAGAGGTGCGGGTGGCGGTGGCGCAGGAGATGGGAGTGGGAGCGGGGATGCCGAGGGGAGCCCCGCTGCGCCCGCGGGTCCTGCGCTGCCCGATGAGCGCGAGCGCATCTTGATGTCGATCGCCGAGCGCGCGGGGGCGGTGGAGCTCGAACCGGGCGGCGGTGGAGCGCTGCGCGTGCGCCTCACCGGCAGGGGCGACCCGCGCAAGGCCCACGCGGCGATCAAGGCCGCGAAGGACCGCGGCTGGGAGTCCTACCGCGCGATCGAGCGCTTCATGTCAAACGGCGAGCGCTGCCGGCGCCGGCAGATCCTCGACCACTTCGGCGACTACGAGGAGGGCCGCCCGACGGGGCGCTGCTGCGATGTGTGCGAGGCCGATGGCGAGCTGGCGCAGGCTGTGGCGCGGGCGCTGGATAAGCCGGAGGGGCGGCGGGCCGGCTCTCTCATGGCCGAAGACGATCCACGGGAGCCCGTGGATGAGGGCGAGTTCGAGGTGCTCAAGGCCTGGCGCCTGGCGCGCGCCGAGGGCAAGCCGGCGTATACCGTCGCCACCAACGTCGCCCTTGAGGAGGTGCTGCGGCGGCGGCCTGGCAGCCTTGAGGAGCTGCTTGAGATTCGCGGCATCGGGCCGGCGTTCTGTGAGAAGCACGGGGAGTCGCTGCTGGGCGCGCTGAGTGAGATGCGCCGAGCGGCGATCACCCCTGCTCGCTGATCCAGGCGAAGATGGCCCGCGAGGGCGCGATGACGGTCCCGTCGGGGAGCTTGAGCGCCGGCAGCTTCTCCGCTCCCGTCGCCTTGCGCAGCTCCTCGCGCGAGCCCTTGCGCAGGAACGGAATGGGGCTGCCGTGCGCGGCGATGACCTTCTCGTACTCGATGCCCTTGGCGCGCAGCGCCTCCTGCACGCGACGGCACGGATGTATGCGCGGACCGCCGTCATCGCCATGACACACGTACAGCGTGGGAAGCTCGGCCATCTCGTCCTCCAGTTCGTGGGCTGGGGGCAAGCCTAGCGCCGTCCTAGCCGACCGCGCCGCCATCGGGCCCCTCATGGATGGACAAGTACGCGGCGGCAAGCTCGAAGGGCGGCCATCGCAGATAGAATGCACCCCGCCCTGACGGCCGATAACGCCGATCAGCAGGCATTTCGCCGACGTAGCTCAGCTGGTAGAGCACTTCACTCGTAATGAAGGGGTCCCCGGTTCGATTCCGGGCGTCGGCTTGGGGTGGTAAAGCGCTGTGCGGCGGGCGGTTTTCGGCTTGTTTGCAGGGTGTTTGGGGCTTGGGTGAGGTACTTACCGCCCCATTTCTTGGCCTGGTTTCCGGCCATGTGGCCGGGGGCGTGGCAGTGCGGATGGTTCACCCCATCGCGGGCGGCAACTTGTATGTTCGGTTTCGCGCAGCGTAGGGCACCTTAGCCCAACTGTAAACACAGTCTTCGATGAGCCCTAGCCAAACGCGAGCAGGCGACGGTGCCAGCGACTACCGGACCCTCGGGCGGGCATTGCGGACGCTGCGCCTCCGCGCCGGCCTCACCCAGGAGGAGATGGCCGCCAAAGTCGATATAGGAGCGACATATGTCTCGCAGGTCGAGAATGGGCACCGTGGCGTGCGCTGGCACACACTGCTGCGCCTTCTTCGCGCACTTGATGCCGACCTGCGCCAGCTCGCCGACGCAGTGGACGAAGCCGAGAAGTCAGACCCATCCGCGAAGGCTCCGTAAGGCCCTCAGCCGCTGAACCATATGCAAGCCGTCTACTACCGAGACAAGCGAGGACACCAGCCGGTAGAGGAGTTCATCGACGCTTTGCCGCTCAAACATCAGGTGACAGTCGATCTCGCCATCGACCGCCTCAACGACTTGGGCTCGAACGAGCCGCCGCTGCCTTTCCCTGCCAGCTCACAGGTTGACGGCGAGCTGCGGGAGCTGCGCTGCCACTACGGGCCGGTGCTCTACCGGGTGCTCTACCGCCGCTCGAAGAACCTGTTCGTCCTGCTGCATATCCTGCGCAAGAACAGCGCGAAGATCCCGCCCGCAGACATCCAGACGGCGCGAGACCGGTGGGAGGACTTCAAGGAGCGCATGGACGCCGAGCGCCGACGACGCCCGCGAGCTGCGGGGGATGACGCTCCATAGCGTACGGCCCTCGGTGCTTACCGATTTTGGTAAGCTACGTACCTAGCGGACGTGAATGAGATGGCAACGCGGGCAAAGGCAACCTCTCCAATCGGCACTCCCCATAGGGAGTCCATGCGCAGACGCGCTCGCAACCCGGAGTACCGAGCAGAGCTTGAGCGCCTGGCCCCTTATGAGGGGCTGGCCAGGATCGTCATTCGCAGGCGCGGCCAACTGGGACTGAGCCAGGCCGAGCTTGCGAAGCGGATGGAAACCAGCCACTCCGCGATCTCCCGCATAGAGAGCGGCCGACACCCCACGACCGTTCAGACGCTGCGCAGGCTCGCTACCGCGCTTGAGACCAACCTCGTCGTGGGCTTCGCGGACGACATCGCCGAACTGGGAAGCACCGGGGTCGATGCACGACACGCAGATCTGATCGCGGCCGGCTAACAAGCCCCGCAGGTTGCGGTACCGGTGCTGGTACGGCGCCCGCCGCAATTCCAGAAACCGCATGGATAAGGGCCAAACCGACCCCAGGCCCAAGCCCTCGTAATGAAGGGGTCCCCGTTCGATTCCGGGCGTCGGCTCTGGAAGCCCAGTAAACGGCACATGCGCCACACTCGTGCACAGACCCCCAGCCTCACCTACCAAGAGCTCCCCGACCCCACCCGCCCCGACTGGCTCCAACCCCCTCCGCGACAGACTCGGGCACGAACACGAACGCGCACGATGATGGATCACAGGCTTCCTATGGCTGGCGAAAGACGCCGTGCGTGCCGATACGCCGCCAGATGATGTGCTGCTCGCCGGCACGCAGCTCGTCGCCGTACTCGAAAGTCGCACGTCCGTCGG
>DATBPO010000274.1:0-3405 GCA_036561265.1 Solirubrobacteraceae bacterium
CCAGTGCGCAAGCGCGCCAAAGAGCGCCAGCCGGCTGGCGCGGCCGCGTAACCTGTACATCTGCAGATGAGCGACCCCCTCGACAAACTGGAGACCCGCAAGGACACCATCCAGGTGGCGATCGAGTCCGGCGCCACTCACGTCGGGGGCATCATGAGCATCGTCACCGCCGCCGTGCGCGACATCACCCGCGAGGTCGGCGAGTGGGCCACGGACATGTTCGAGATCCGCGACGCCGCCCGGCGGGCGCGGCGGGATGAGGAAGCCGACCCTCAGGAGTGACCTGACAGGCAGCGTGGCGGCGTGAGTCGGTTTAGGCCGGACCCGATCGCAGGCTACTCGTCGGTGCGCCGATGAGTTCTTAGGCGCAGGCCGGTCTTTACCGAAGACCGATGGAGAATGAGTCAAGGACTGCCCCTGGGCCTCAGAGCGCGACCCTGACGATCTGGAGTCCGCTGGAGCGGACGGATCTGCCGGGGCTCCTCGCGCGCGCCTATGCACTGCTCGCGCAGGGCGACTTCGAGGTGCTGCGCTGCGAGGTTTGCGGGGTGGCGGCGGATGCCGTGGCGGTGGATGCGCTGGCGCGGCTGGTGCTGGTGGCGCGGCGGTCGGGGGCTCAGGTGCGGCTGCGCGGTGCCTGCGCCGAGCTGACGGCGCTCGTGAAGTTCATGGGTCTTGCCGGGGTGCTGCTGGTAGGAGATTGAGGGCGCCGTTCTATGCCTCAAGCCGCGGCGGCAACCCAAACAGGGGGAAGAGCGTGTCGGTCCCCAGGAAAAAGGTGAACTCGACGATCTGCCCACCTGAGACCTCGAGCACCTGCAGCGCCCAGGGGTCAAAACCCGAGCCGCTCTCGCTGGGCTTATACTGGCCGAAGGCGGGGGAGCCGTTGGCGGCGTGGGTGGGGATGACGCGGGAGTCGCGGCAGGCGGCGCCGGGGCCGACCCACCAGCCGAGGATGTCCTTGCGACCGGAGAGCCATAGCTCGTAGGGCGGCATCGACTGCGTCGCGTCCTCGTGGATGAGGGCCGTGAGGGCGTCCATGTCGTAGCGCTCGAAGGCCTGCAGATAGCGCGCCAGCAACTCGTTGTCGTGCTCGCTGAGCTGGCCGTGGCTGGCGTCGAGGACATCTGTCGCGTCGAGCGTTGCGCGGGCGCGCTGCAGCGCGCTGTTGATCGCGGGGACGCTCGTATCCAAAAGCTCCGCCACCTCCGCGGCCTTCCACTGCAGCACCTCGCAGAGGATCAGCGCCGCGCGCTGGCGCGCAGGCAGGTGCTGCAGCGCCGCGATGAACGCCAGGCGGATGCTCTCGCGTGACTGCGCCACCGCCGCGGGGTCCTCGGGTGCACCCAGCAGGTGCCCGTCGGGGGCCGGCTCGATCCAGGTGACCTCCGGCAGGATCCCGCCGATCTCGCCGTGCGGCGAGCGGGCGTCGCCGAGGTCCATCGGGCGCGCGCGGCGCGCGCGGCTCCCCAGCATGTCCAGGCAGACGTTGGTGGCGATACGGTACAGCCAGGAGCGCAGCGAGGCGCGTCCCTCGAAGCGCTCGCGCGCTCGCCAGGCGCGCAGCAGCGTGTCCTGCACGGCGTCCTCGGCCTCAAACGGTGAGCCCAGCATGCGGTAGCAGTACGCCGTCAGCTCGCGCCGATAGCGCTCCAGATCGCCGAAGGCCGGTGGGGCAGTGAGCGTCGAGCCCTCCATAAGAGCATCCTAGGAGGTGCAGCGATGACTTCGCACCCCCGGTGCCGTCTAAGTGAGAAAAGAGGGGGCGCGCCGCGCCGGCTTTCCGTACGGCTGGGCCACCTCCCTAACAGAGAGGGACCCGGCGGCGGCTCGCCGCCCTCTCTACCGTACCCCTGCCGGGGGCCAACAAAAGGAGGCGTGAGATGGGCAAGATCGTGGTAACAGAGTTCATGAGTCTCGATGGCGTCATCGAGGATCCAGGCGGCGCAGAGGAGTACGCACACGGTGGCTGGTCCTTCAAGTTCGACCGCGGCAAGGAGGGCGACAGGTACAAGTTCGACGAGCTGCTGGCGTCCGATGCGCACCTGCTGGGACGCGTCACCTACCAGGGCTTCGCCAAGGCCTGGCCGGCGATGGCCGACAACCCCTTCGGCGAGAAGATGAACGCCATGCACAAGTACGTGGTGTCGAGCACCATGAGCGCAGCGGATGCCACCTGGGAGGGCTCGACGGTGCTCAGCGGCCAGGACCTCTCCGCGGAAATCGAGCAGATCAAAGGCGAGGTGGCGGGTGACATCCTGCTCGCCGGCAGCGGCACGCTGGCGCGCTCGCTTGCCCAGCATGACCTCGTCGATGAGTACCACCTGATGGTCTTCCCCATCGTGCTCGGCAGCGGCAAGCGGCTGTTCGACGGCGTTCCCACCACGGTGCTCAAGCTTGTGGATTCCACCCGCGTCGGCCCCGACGGCGTGTTCGTGCTCACCTACCAGCCCGCGCGGGAGGCTGCCGCAGGATGACCTTCGCCGCGCGATGAGTTTCGCCGGGTACGGATGTCTTATTTGCAAACCCACAAAGCAACAGGAGGATGAAGATGAGCGATACAGCGACCAAGACCAGCATCAGTCAGGTGTCCACGGTGATGGTCCCGGTGAACGACCAGGACGCGGCGATCGAGTTCTATGTCGAGAAGCTGGGCTTTGAGAAGCGCAGCGACATACCCTTCGGCAACGGCGACCGCTGGGTGGAAGTCGCGCCGGCGGGCACCGCCACGTCGATCGCCCTGGTGCCGCCCCGTGAGGGCGAAGCGGCGGGCATCCAGACCCGCATTGCCCTGGCAAGCCACGACGTCGACGCCGACCATGCCAGCCTCAAGGAGCGCGGCGTGGATGTGGATGCGGAGGTGATGCGCATGGGCGACCCCGTGCCGCCGATGTTCTTCTTCCGTGACCAGGACGGCAATGGACTGATGATCGTCGAGCTGGGTGGATGACCCGGCAACGGGACTGACACTGGCTGAAGGCGGGTCGCGGCGGTCTGGTCGCGGCCTGCCTGCCGGCTTTTGCTGGGGTCGCGGCGGTCGGTCGCGCCCCGCCTTCCGGCGCCTATTTCGCGCCCCGCCTTCCGGCGCTTATGCCCGCCCCGGCGCTTATTCTCGCCCGCCGGGCGGGATCTCGATCAGGTCCTTGACAAGACCCTTTGCGTTGCAGGGCCTGAACGAGCGTGCCTGGCGGCTGGGGCGGAAGGAGCGCACGGGCGCGGGGGCACCGCGGGGGTCGTTGCGGAATGTGACCCCCAGGATCGCACGCCGCATCGCGGCGCGAGTTAGGATCGCGTCGGCCACGCACGCCGCATCGACCGCGTACTGCGAGTCGAGGACGAGCTGTCGAAGTAGCTGGATCTGCCGCTGCATCGGTGCTCAGGGCCTATATCGGCAGAGACTGCGTT
>DATBPO010000275.1:0-6794 GCA_036561265.1 Solirubrobacteraceae bacterium
CCACACGAAACGCCTGCAAAAACGCGCCTTTTCGCTACGATTCGCACGGCGGGCCAGGTCGATCGTCGCACCCCTGAAAATCGTGGTGTCCCCGGTTCGAGTCCGGGTCTCGCCATTGCAAAGTCGTTGCAAAATGGGCGGGTTTTCGGATGGAGGCCGCTATCTAAAGCGGGTCCGTTTGGGCTGGCGAGCGCGGTCGCCAGCCCATTGCTCGGCCCAAACCCTTATCAACTGGGTCCCGGTGACAGCACGGGCAAGCCGGCCGCGCTCGCCCGCAGGGCAAGCTCCCCGTCGTAGGTGACGATCTCATCCGCACTGACCCTGAGTGCGACGGCGAGGTGGATGGAGTCGTTGGATCGCAGCGGCATGTGGGTGCCGGCTGCGAGCAGATCACCGCGTGTGAGGTCGATCAGGCTCACGGAATCGAGCACGGCCCGCACCGCGTCGAGGTCGACGTCTTGAGGGTGGCGCCCCGCGGCGCAGTGCATCTCAGTGTGCAGCAACCATGAGGAGACGAGCCGCCGGTCGTCCCGCGCGGCCAGCTCCGCGGTCAGCGCGTCGGACTGCGGCTCGTCGAGGACGAGCTTCATGGCGGCTGAGGTGTCCAGGTAGGCGATCGTCACCAGCGACCGCGGACATCGGCCAAGATAGCCTGACTTGAGGCGGTGCTCTTGCGTCGAACGACCGATCGCAAGCTAGAGGGCGGCTGTCGCGCCACTCGTACCTGCCCGCGCGACACGAGGTCCGTGAGCGTATCGGTGCCCGGTGGGACGATCAGCGCCGTGACCAGGCCATGATTAGTGACCTGGATCGTCTCCCCGTCGGCGACCTGACGCAGGATCTCGCCGCTCTGGTTTCGCATCTCGCGGTGTGTGACGGTTCGCATGTCGCACAGCGTAGCACGCTGTTTCGCGTCGGGATCCGCGCCTCAATAGGGATAGTGGGGAATCGGCCCATAGGAGAAGTGGATGGCGCTCTCGTGTCGTGTCCAGGCGCGCCAGAACGCCTCCACAGACGCCTGTTCGGTGAGCGACTGCTGCGTCTGCTCGGCGTCTCCGGCGGCTCCGAAGACGACTCTGGTGAGCCGCATCGGCTCCAGCTCGGGCTGCAGTCGCCGGAGGGTCGCCATGATTGCGGGCGGGGGCAGGGGAGCCGGACCGAGCGTTAGCTCGGGCGAGCGCTGCTGGCCCGCGGTGCACAGCACGAGCGTTCGCGGCCCGTGCTGATAGTTCAGAACGCGGCTCCCGTCGGTTGCCGCGGCGAGCAGGTCCAGGGAGTCCCGACCCGCATCGTGCTGGCGCAGCGCCGCCAGGTCGCCGCTGGCGATCTTGCTCTGACGTTCGCGCCAGCGCTTAGCCGCATAAGGGTTCGTTCGCTGGGCGTCTGTCTGTAGCTCGAACCTCACCGTTTGCCACTGCTCCCTGCGGGGCAGCCCGATCGGGGCCATGATCAGGGTGGAACCCTCCTTGGCCGCCCACGCGATGGTGGCTTGCGCGCAGTCCAGCGTGGTGGCACCCGGCGCTGCCAGCTCCTGCGGCGAGAGCCCCACCAGCATCACCACCGTGCCGCCGTGCTGGTCGCGCGTCTGATCCATCCACGCGCAGCCCGCGCCGGTGGCTGCGCAAACGCACACGATCAGCAGGGCGAGGACGCGCCGGCAGAGCGTGCTCATTAAGCCTCTCCGCGTAGGCGGTTCGTGGTCGAGGTCTGCGTCGAGGTGCGAGGTAAGCCGACGTTCAGACGGCGGGGAGGACGACGATCCAGCCGCTGGGCACGGTCATCGCTGGCGGTCGCATCGGCGTCGAGTGTGACGTCGATGTCGAGGTCGCCGAGGGGGCTGAATAGCTGGCGCAGCACCTCCTCCTCAGAGACGAAGCCGGGGTCGGGGACCGAAGGCGGGAAGCTCTCACGGGGGTGGTGACGGCGGTAGGAGCGGCGGAAGGCGACGGCTCCCCGATGGTCCAGGTCCAGCAGCCGATGGCGCATCGTCTCCACGCAGCCCACCATGTGCCGGAGGATCAACTCGAGCCCGCCTTCCGCATCGCTGACCCTTCGATCGGCTCGCGCCAAGCGTCGCTGCAGGTAGCGGAGCACCAGCACTCGCGATGCCGGGTAGCTGACGAAGCCCGACCAAGCGGCGATCAGCAGCGCCGCGAATCCCACCACCAACCACAGCCAGATTGGGCCGCCGTTGCCGCTGCGAAAGATCGCGAACACGCCGCTCAGAGACAGCGCGGCGCCCAGCGCGAGCGTCAGCATGACCTTCCTGCTCTTACGCTTCCACGCCGTAAGCGCGAAGGGCGTGTTGGGCTCGTTGAGGTCGAGCATCGCGTAGAGGCGCCCGGCGAGGTGGGCTATCGCGGCGTCGATCAGACTCAGCCCGAGACACGCCATCATGCTGAGCATCAGTGGCCATTCGAATTCCTGCACGAAGCCCCAGGAGAAGGGAACGGAGATCGCGATGCTCAGCGCGAGCATCGCCGCCGCGCCAAGGATTGCGCCGTCCTCGTCGGCGGGGCAGCGGCGCCTGGCCGTCTCCATGCGCTGTGCCACTGCCTCGCGGCGCAGCCGGCGACGCTTGAGACGGTCGCGAGCGCGCAGCAGCGCACCGTTGAAGGCGACGGCAATCCGCCGTGTGTGACGGGCCAGGTGATTGCCCAGCATCAGCTGATAGGGCGCTGGCGGGATCTCGATCGCGCCGCTGCCATCGGCGACGACGCTCACGAAGCAGCTGTCGCTGCGGCCCTCCGCCCGCGCGGCACGCCAAACGGTGAAGCGCAACCGCTGCAGCTCGACGGAAAAGAGGACCGACTTGAGCGTTAGTAATCGACGTGACATGAGCAATGCCTCCAGATTTGATGCAGATGGGTGGGCAGGTCTGTTGCAATCCGGCTCATCCAGAAATTTCAGATGAGCGCCACTCGCCTATTAGCTCATATCCGCGCCGGAACTCCACGGCGGCGAGGCTTTCGCGGATAGAACCGCGCGCGAGCGTCCCTACACGCCCGCGGCGTCCCCGCCAGCGCGCCGGTGCAGCGGCCGCCGCACGAGCTGAAGCTCGCCCGCCTGACGGCGCCGCACAGCTGCCACCAGGAGGGCGTTGGAGATCATCCGCACCGCGCACAGCAGCGGGCGGGCGTTGGGGGCCTGGATCGACGCCGGCGCATGGCGCTCGCCGAAGCGCAGCGGACACCCCAGGAGGCTCGCATTGGTAGCCATGAACTCGCAGAAGCCAATAGCTTTCGCCCATCCCAGCCTCTCGGCGTGATCGTCGAGGCCGAAGCCGGCGACGTCGAGGCTCATGCTCGACGCCATCGCCACCGCCTCCTCGCCCGCCCCGCGATGCGGCCCTCGCCCGCCACGAATGTCGTGCGCGTTCAGGGCGCCCGCGAGGTGCTGGTGGCGGTGGAAGATCAGCCCGTCGTGGCGCACCAGATAGGTGACCTCCGAAGCGCGCACGGCGGTGTTGAGCCCCATTTGGCAGGCGAAGGAGAGGAGCTGTTCCAGGACATCTGGCGCAACCCTGTCCCAGGCATCCAGGTCCGCATGGGGATCGGCGGTGCTCTCGACCACTTGCTGCGTGATGCCCAGCGGCTGCACCATCTCCCAAAGCGCCGCGGCGTTGGGGTACAGCGGCGCCAAGGATTCCGCGTGCGGGCGCGGGGCGCCGATGTGGAGCTCTGACACGAGCAGGGTGCTTGCGGGCAGGTGCACGGCCAGCCTGGTCGCATCGAGATCGAACTCGTGGAGCCGCTGGTCTGGCTCGTACGCGTACTCGCGCAGCTTCGCCGCCATCCCCTGCACCGGCTCCAGCATGTCGCGGATCTCCGTCGTGAGGCGCCTCTCGTCCAGACCCTGCGCGGGCGCCCTCAGGCAGCAGGGAAGGCTCATGTCGCCACCCGCGAGCATCAGCGCCAGTAGGCGTTGGCGGCCACCGACAATGCCGGGGCCGCTCGCTTCCTTGCCGACTGGCGAGGCCAGCTCGGTCACATGCCACGCTGTCCTGTGCACGAAGTCGCCGCGCGCCTCGAGCAGCAGCGCCACCGCCAGGGCACAGCTTTCGAGTTCCGCCGTCACCTCCCGGAGCATGTTGTAGAAGGCGGTATGCCCGATGTAGGCCGCATCCACGAGCCCCTTCACGGTCGCCACCGCCGGGGTCGGGGCCTTCTGAGCCCTCCTGCGCGCGCCGGGCGCGCGCGCTGAGGTTTCCTGGTGGATGGCCTTGAGCAGAGTCGGCTGCAGATAACGTTTGTAGTCCCCATGAACCAGGCTCTCCAGCAGCTGGCTCCTTCCCACGGAGAGGCCGAGCGCATCGCATACGATCGGCATGACCACTCCAATCGAGTCGCGCGCCTGCTCGATATCCGCCTCAGCGATGTTCAGGGCCCCCGGTACGTGCCGCTCGCGCATGGCGCGAAGCGTAACTTCTTGTCTCACGCGCGCGTGCATATAACGCGCCCAGAATTGACTGGTCAGTCACCTTAAGGACAGATCTTCGCCATTTGCCCGCATTTCCCGAAATCTGTCGCAAAACGGCTCCCGCGGTCCGCCGATCTGTCCGCCCCCACGCACAATGCCGCTTCGCCGGTGTTAGCTCTGGGCTTGACATCGCAGGCTGGGCGAGGCCTGACATCGAAGCTTGGCGGAAGCGTCGAGGCTTCGCCGCGGCCACACAACCACTTCTATGGAAGGGCTGATACAGGATGCGTTTTAGATCGATAGTGAGAATCCTCCGCAGAGCCTGGAAGCCGGAGCCGGGACCCCATGGCCACGGCGAGTGCCTGGTCAATCGCCGCAACGGACGCGCGCGAATCCTCGCCCCCCCCGGCGTGCCGCTGGCGCCGCCCGAGCCCATCAGGACCCTGCTGACCTGGCGCCTGGCGACATATGCACATGGACGCCCGCTCGGGCCTCCCCGCCCGCTGAGCTTCGAGCAGGCACTGCATCTCGTACCCTCGCGGCGCAGATGGATACGCCGCTGCGCTCGCGAACAGTTCGAGCGCGAACAGGCGGTCCGACGCCTGGCCGTCCAACGTCCCAGCCGCCGGCTGCCGGCCACCCCCGCCGGAGATCTCGCCAGGCGCTCGCCCCTCGCCAAGACGTGCAGCGCCAGCACCTTCGCTGCATACGTGGGGTCCTCGCGCGATGAGGCGCCGATCAAGCTCGTCGCCTGCGCGGTCAACTCCTCGCGTCGGTTCTCCGACCTGCTGGATGCGTTGCGGCAGATCGAGGTGGAGATCGAGCACGACCAGATGATGCAGGCCGTCGCCGCACTGGCGCATGCGCGCGCGCGCAGCCACAGCTGGCGTTACACGTGGTTCGTGCCCGGCACGGCGCGCAACCGCGGCGAACGGCGCATCGGCCGCGAGATCCGCCGCGCGCGGACCGGACAGCAGTTGGCGCAGGCGCTGATGCAGATGGAGGCCGCGGACGGGCACGACCCGTCTACGCTCGATGAACTCCTGTGCCGGGTGCTGTTCCGGCGCTCGCGGAGCTTGCGATGGCGGCTCACGGGGCCACTGAGAAAGACGCTCGCGCGGCCGCGCTTCCACGGCGCACGGATGGTGCTGCGCAAGCAGGTGCGCCCGGGGCTGCTCGCGTACGTACGCGGAGCCCGTGAGCTGCTGGGCGAAGGATCGCTTCCGCGACCGGAAGGGCGTCCAGCGGCGCTCGGGGAGTGAACACACGACTGAAAATCGTGGTGTCCCCGGTTCGAGTCCGGGTCTCGCCATTCGTCCAGGGCCTTTACTGTTAGAGTAAAGGCGTGCCGCGTATCTCGATAAAGAATCAGGTCACGATCCCGGTGGCAACCTTGCAGGAGGCTGGGCTCCATCCCGGCGATCAGGTGCTTGTCGAGGCTCTTGATGATGGCGAGCTGCGCATCCATCGCGGCGAGCGCAGCTTCGAGGACGCCTTTGGTGCGCTCACCGGCGTCTATCCGCCCGGCTACCTGGAACAGCTCGATGCCGAAGACGAGCAGCGTTGAGGTACGTCCTCGACGCTGACATCTTGATCGGCGCGCTGGACGGATCCGACGCGCATCACAGGCAGGCACGCCGGCTGTTTGTTGCCTGGCGCGAGCAGGACGACGCCGTGCTGGTGAGCGTCGTCAACCTCTCCGAGGTGCTCGTTGCTCCAGCGGCCGATCGAAAGCGCCTACGGGTAGCACGCGAGGCACTCGCCGCGCTCGGCGTGAGCGTCCACCTTCCGAGCGAGGCGGTCGGCGTGGACGCTTCACGTCTGAGAAGCCGCCATCCCGTCAGCCTCCCCGACGGCTACCTACTGGCGACCGCCAAGCACACCGGTGCCACAGCTGTCTCCTTTGACCGCAAGGTCGTGCGAGCCGCCAAAGCAGCAGGCATCCCGGCGAGCCTCGGCGGCTCCGCGCGCTGATCGCATCTAGAGAGCTCCGGCGGCGGTGGAGCGGGGACGGGTGCCGCAGACGGGCGCGGGCCCGGCCACTCCCGTTGGAGATCCTCGCTGGTCGAGGGAAGTGGCTTCAGGCGTCTGCAAGCGCCTGAACGACGGTCTCCAGAGCAGGCCCGGAGTCTGTCTGGGATGACTCACTGGTCGCTGCATCGATTGAGTCCGCGGGCGAGTCTGCGTGATGTGCTGGAGCCAGCTTCCGTGCGTCCTTCTTGGCCTGCTTGTCGAGCCGACGCTCGCGGAGCCGGCTTTCACGGGTCAGCTTTGCCATCGTGGTCTTCTTCTTGCCGCTTGAGGCCATGTCTGTTAGCTCCTTGTTGTGGAGTACCGAGCGCGTCCACGCCAGGGTCATCCGGTGTGATGAACCC
>DATBPO010000276.1:0-11821 GCA_036561265.1 Solirubrobacteraceae bacterium
ACCCTGACGGGCGGCTCGGGTGGTACATCACAGGCGAGCGTGCCGTTCCAGGTCACGAACTGTGCGAGCCTGCCGTTCAAACCGACGTTCAAGGTCTCAACCCAAGCGAACACGAGCAAGAAGAACGGGGCGAGCCTCGACGTCAAAGTCACCTCAAGCCAAGGGCAAGCAAACATCGGGAAGGTAGCCGTGACGCTCCCCAAGGCCCTGCCCTCCAGGCTCACGACGATCCAGCAGGCGTGCCCCGGAGCGACGTTCAACGCGAACCCGGCGTCATGCCCGGCAGGGTCGAACATCGGGACCGCGATCGCTCACACCCCGATCCTGGCGAGCCCCTTCACGGGCCCGGCGTACCTGGTGTCTCACGGTGGCGCGGCGTTCCCCGACCTGGTGGTGATCCTGCAGGGTGAAGGGGTGAAGCTCGAACTCACGGGCAGCATCAACATCAAGAAGAGCATCACGAGCAGCGCGTTCAACGCGGTACCGGACGCCCCGATCTCAAGCTTCGAGCTGAATCTCCCCGAGGGGCCGCACTCCGGCCTCACGGCGGTTCTCCCCGCGAAGGCGAAGGGGAACCTGTGCGGCACGAGCCTGGTGATGCCGACAACGCTTACGGGGCAGAACGGAGCGCAGATCAAGCAGAACACCAAGATCGCCGTCACCGGCTGCCCGAAGGCGAAGAAGAAGCACAAGGCCAAGAAGCACAAAGCGAAGAGCAAGAAGGGCAAGGGCAAGAAGGGCTAGTGGCGGCGCGCGCTCTTATGCCCGCTTCCCAGGGGAGCGCCGGGGCTGGCCGCGAGGCGCGCGAGAGCGCTGCGGAGGTCGTCCCGGCGCGTAACCGGGTGTCGGAGATCCAGCGCCAGCGGCTGCTGGTGGGGATGGCGGAGGTGGCGGCGGAGCGCGGGGTGGGGACGGTTACCGTTGCGCATATCGTGGCGCGCTCTGGCGTGTCGCGCAGGACGTTCTACGAACTGTTCAGCGACCGCGAAGACTGCCTGCTGGCTGCGCTGGATCAGGCGCTTGAGCGGGCGAGCGCGGCGGTGCTGCCGGCGTATCAGGGATCAGAGCGCTGGCGCGAGCGGATGCGGGCCTCGCTCACCGCGCTGCTCGCGTTCTTCGATGAAGAGCCGGCGATGGCGCGGCTGTGCGTCGTGGAGTCACTCGGCGCCGGCCCCCAGGCGCTGGAGCGCCGCACCGCCGTGGTGCAGCGGTTGATCGCCGCAGTTGATGAGGGCCGCGGCGAAGCGAAGGCCCGGCCCGGCAGGGAGGCGCCGCCTCTCACGGCGGAGGGCGCGGTGGGTGCCGTGCTCGCCGTCCTGCACGCGCGGCTCGTGTCCGCGCATCGCACACCGCTCTCCCCGCTGGCACCGGCCCTGATGAGCATGATTGTGGCGCCCTACCTCGGTCAGGCATCGGCCGAGAAGGAGCTGCAGCGACCGGCACCCCAACTCAAAACAAAATTCCGCCCGCGCCGCGACCCGCTCGATGGCTTGGACATGCGCCTGACCTACCGCACCGTCCGTGTCCTGATCGCGATCGGGTCCAATCCCCACGCGAGCAATCGCGGCGTGGCGGCCGCGGCCGGAATCGCCGATCAGGGCCAGATTTCCAAGCTCCTCACGCGCCTGCAGAACCTCGGCCTGATCGCCAACGTCGGCGAGGGCCAGGCCAAGGGCGCGCCGAACGCGTGGGCGCTGACGCCCAAGGGCGTGGAGGTCGAGCGCTCGATGCGCGCTTAGGGTGTGACGCGGGGAGGTGATCGACTACCCGTTAGGTAACAATGCTGGGTATGGCTGAGCTTTTTGGGATGCGCGCGTGAGCCGGGCGGCGGTTTCGGAGCTCGTGGCGGTGTGCGCGGGCGTGTTTGGCTTGGCGCTGTACGCGGGGTTGATCCTGGTGCCGGCGTGGAACGCCTACACGCGCGTGTGGGAGCGGGTGACGGCGCTGGTGCTGTCGCTGTACGTGCTCGCGGTGTTCGTGGGTATCGGTGTCGCGGGCGCGCTCATCGTCATCTACAACTGGGGCTAGGCCGCCGTGAGCGAGCAGCGGCCGTTGAGCGACATGGAGGCGCTCGACCTCGTGACGGAGGCGGTCGAGTCCGGGGCGGGGTTGCCGGAGGTCGTGCGGGCGGCGGCCAAGGCGCTGCAAGCGAGTTTGGCGGTCAGCGATGCGTGGGGGGCGACGCTGGCGGTGGCGGCGCGCTCGCCGGCGGAGGAGCGCTCGCTGTTGGCGGAGGGCAAGGGGGTCACCAGCATCCCCCTGCGCGTCGCCGACGTGGTCGTGGGGACGCTGCGAATGCGGGCGCGGGTGGAGCCGAGCGCGTCGGTCAGGCGGCTGTTGGTGACGATGATCGCCTCGGAGGTAGAGCGCGTGCGGGCGCCCGAGCGCGCCTCGGAGACCGCGGCGGCGGACTTCCTGCGCGCCGTGCTTGCGCGTGAGCTGACCGAGCGCGAGGAGGTGCTGGCGCGCGCGCGGGAGCTGTCGCTGGACGTGGGCGAGGGGGCGAGCATGATCGTGGCGCGCGCGCGGCCGCAGACGCCGGCCGAGGAGGGCTGGCGGGGGCGCATCCGGGCCGTCGCCGAGCGGGGGGCGCGGGCGGTGAGCAACCGCACGATCGCGGCGTTGAGCGAACGCGATGGGATGGCGGGGGCCGAGGTGCTGCTGCTGGTGCCCGGCGCCGATGAGTCGTTGGCGGCGCGCGCCGCCGAGGGGGTGATGCGCGAGATGCAGGCAACTTTGTCGGGCTTCAGCTTCAGCGTGGGGCGCAGCCGCATCGCGCAGGACCCCGCGGAGCTGGGGCGCGCGGCGAGCGAAGCGCTGCTGGCCGCGAACGTCGCGGAGGGCGGCGCGCATGAGGGGCCGCTCGCGTTTGAGGAGACGGGCGCCTACCGCCTGCTGCTGAGCGCGATGAGCGAGAACCCGGCGGAGCTGCAGCGCTTCTACAGCGAGACCGTGGAGCCGCTGGTGGCCTACGACGAGCAGTACGAGACCGATCTGGTGGGCACGCTGGCGGCGTTCCTGGAGGCCGACGGCAACGTGGCGGGCACGGCGCAGCGCCTGTTCACGCATAGGCACACGATCTACTACCGCCTCGAGCGCGTGCGCGAGCTCTCGGGCCTGGACGTCAGCTCAAGCGACGGGCGTGAGAAGCTCTCGCTCGGCCTGAAGGCCATGCGCGTGCTGGGGATCGCCTCGGCCGCCGGTCCCGCCTCGGAGGCCGGAGCGGGTGGGGGGCGCGTGCCGCGCGGTTCCTCAAGGATGAGCGCTCCGACGCCGAGAAGGACCTGAGGACACCTGATCCATGCGTAAGCGCCCCAACAGCAAAGCGGTAAAGGCCCTGGCGACCCTCGGCGCTCTGGCGGCGCTGGCGGGCGGCGGCGTGGCCCTGAGCGGCTGCGGTGCCTCAGCGACGCTCGATCCGCTGGCGCGCGCGGCGGAGGTCACAAGCCAGCAGTCCGGCGTGCGTGTGGCGATGACGATGACGATGAAGTTCTCCGCTCCGGGCCTGGCCGCCTCCGGGGCTGCCGGCGGTGACAGCTTCGCGATGAGCGCCGCGGGCTACTTCGACGAGCGCAAGCGCACGGGCGAGATGACGATGGACCTCTCGGGCATCCCCGGCATGTCCGCACTGGCCGGCGGGAACGGCTCGATCAAGATGATCTTCCTCTATCCGGTGATCTACATGAACATGCCCTTCCTCACGGAAAAGCTGCCGGGCGGCAAGCCGTGGATGAAGCTCGACATCAGCAAGGCCGCCGCGGCCGCGGGCATCAGCACCTCGCAGTTTGGCTCGCTTGAACAGAATGACCCCACCAAGTTCCTCGACTACCTGCGCGCGAGCTCGGGCGCCGTGGCCAACCTCGGTAGCCAGAACGTCGACGGGGTCCCCACCACCCACTACAGCGCAACTCTGCAGATGAGCCGCATCCTCGACCGTCTCCCCGGCGCTCAGCAGGCGGCCGCCAAGGCCGCCCTGGAAAAGCTGGGCTCCGCCGGCTCGATACCGGTCGAAGTGTGGGTCGACGCGCAGGGCCGCGTGCGCCGCATGCAGATGTCCCTCACGGGCCTGATCGGCGCAGCCGCCTCCCCGGCCGCAAGCGGCGTGGGCGGCGCGATCACGATCGACTTCAAGAGCTACGGCCCGGTACCCGAAGTGGTGGCGCCGCCGGCCAGCGAAGTCTTCGACATGAGCGCGATGCTCAAGAGCGGCGCGGCGGGTCTTAGTAACTAGTGCTTGCGCGCTGTGCGGCCCGCAAAGATGCGCTCGCCGAACTCAAGCGTGTAGGTAGCGCCGCTGAGCCCCTGCGCGAGCGAGCTGGGCGCGGCGGGCGTGACGCCGACGCCGACGTCGCGAAAACGCGCGGTGAGGATGATTGCGCGGTGCGGCGGCGAGTTCATCCAAGCCGCGACCATCGCGGCGGGCGTGGCGAACGGCCCCGTCGCCCAGCCGATGTTCTGCGCGCTGTTGACGCGCTTGGCGTGGCTGGGATAGGGCGTGGCGAGGATGCGCTGCATCGGCGTCAGCCCGGAGATGCTGTCATCGCCGAAGTAGTCACCGGCCACCATGTCGTGCGCCTGCCCCGCGGCGACCCCCTGCAGCGGGCGGTTGAAGTGCAGCGGGTGCAGGTGGTGGGCAACGCGTATCTGCTCGATCAGGCAGAAGGTGGCCGCATCGATCGCCGCCAGATTGGAGCGCGTGGGCTGCAGGCCGGTGTTGGCGCAGCGCGCCGGCGCCGCGGATGCCCGTGTCCCGGCGGGCGCCCTGAGGGCCCTGAGGACCGACCCGCGCGCGCTCACGGCGCCAAGCAGCCCCAGGGCTAGAATGAGCGTGCAGCCAAGCGCCGCCGCAGGCCACCCTGGCCGCAGGTGCACGTATCGCCTGATGCCTATGTACATACCCCCGATGCGCTCCCCCGCCGTTGAGTGCAGGCATACTTGCAGAGTCGCCCACTGAAGGTGTTATTGCATGGTGATCCGGCCCCACAGAGCCCGCGTCAGCAGCGCCTGCAAAGATCCCACCCACCCCTTGGGGGGTCGTCCAATGGCAGGACATCAGGTTTTGGTCCTGAGAATCGGGGTTCGAATCCCTGCCCCCCAGCCATTTGCTCGATGTACGAACCCCGACCCCCTGAAAAGGGTCGGGGTCTTTTTGTGCCCGCAGGGCCTTGTCCTTGGCCGTCCTGGGCCGTTTTGGGGCCTTCTCGGGGGCCTTCCTGGCTTCCTGAAGGTCCTGGGCCAGGCGCGCGATCTCGTCGTAGATCGGGGTCAGCTGGGCCTGGATGGTGTCGGGGTCGCGGACGGTGAGCGCTAGGAACACGGCCTGGTTGATGAGCCGCCGGACGTGATTGGGCTCGCTCTCGTAGATGATGCGGCTCTCGTCCAAGAGGAGCAGGGCGTCATCGAGCGCGGCCATCACGTCCTCGACCTCGCGCTCGGCGGTGTCGGCCCAGCGCTGGGCCTTCTTGCGCTCGCCCTCGATGCGTGCCTGCTCGGCCTTCAGCACCTCCTCCGAGATGCTGTTCGTGTAGTAGAGCTGCACGAGCTTCTGCTGCTGGCCGGTGAGCTCGCGCAGGCGCCGGTTGTGGCGCTCTGATTCGCGGCGGGCGATCTCGGTCTTGGCCTCCACGTACTCGCGCACGGTCTGGCGCACGATGGCCTGCACGTCGGGCTTGAGCCTCTCGTGCTTGTAGCGGCGCACGATGGCTCGTTCGGTGCGCTCCACGGGGAAGTAGGGCGCCTCGCAGCGTCCATCGCGCTGTACGCGGCTGAGGCAGCTGAAGTACTCGTAGAGCCCGCCGTGCCTGCCGCGATGGCGTCCGTATCCCAGGCGCTTGCCGCAGACGCAGAACAGCGTGCCCTTGAGGTAGTGGTGGTGCTTGTGTGAGCGGTCGCCGCTGGCGCGGTGGCCGTCGAGCACCTTCTGCACCTGCTCGAAGGTCGCTGGGTCGATCAGGGCGGGATGGCGTCCGGGGCGCTTGGCGCCGTTGAGCGTGACGATCCCGATGTAGTAGTCGTCGCGGAGGATGCGGTGGATCATGCTGCGCGAGAACGGCTTGCTTGGCCGCGTCGCGGTGGCGCGGGTTCGCAGGCCGGCATCCTCGAGGACGTCGGTGATGGTGGTGATGGTGTGCTCTCCGGTGGCGCATAGGTCGAACGCCATCGTCATGTAGTCGGCGCGCTCGGAGTCGAGGGTGATGGAGGCGACCTTGCGGCCTTCGACGTTTACATGGACGTTGAGGTAGCCGGGCCTGGCTGGGCCGATGGTGCCGCCGTCGATGAACTTGCGTTCGAGGCCCGCCTTGGCCTTCTTGCCGTCCATGCGCGAGCGGTGGGCGTTGACGCCGGCCAGGATGGTGTAGACCAAGCGTCCGGTGTCATCGTCCTCGATGTGCTCCAGCGTTGACTCCAGTTTGGCGCCGCAGGCGTTGATCTCTCGCAGCAGCCAGAATGCGTCGAACTCATCACGGGCTGCCCGCGAGAGGTCGTAGAAGATGACGTAGGTCGGCTTGAGCTTCGGGAGCGCGGCGAGCATTTCCTGAAGCGCTGGGCGTTGGAGGTTTGTCCCCGTGCGCCCCGGCTCCACAAACTCGTCGATGATCCGAGCACCGAGCCTCTCTGCGTGACGATGGCACGCCTCGCGCTGAGTGGGGATCGAGTAACCCTCGGGGTTGTGAGCCTTGTTGACCTGCCCGCTGCTTGAGACACGCAGGTAGATGACCGCTGTCGCCTCGGTGGTGGCTGCGGCGGTTGGTTCACTAATAATGTCTGGGGTGGCTACTGGCAATGTTCCTCCTTTTCTGGTTAATTTGGCTTAACCATTTTCGCGTTAAGTCGATGATTAAGCAACGTGTGGTTTTGTTGTGCGGGCCGGTCCAAACGATTGTTCAGACCGGCCCGCTTGTCTCACTTCAGCGCCTCCATGCGCTTGGTGATTTCGGCCTTGCGTTCCTCGGCTGAACCGCGGATCTCCTCGTACTCGCCGGCGGCCTCCTTGGCTCTGTTCTTGGCGGTCTCGACCTCCCTGTCGATTGACGCGATGGCCCGCTCGAATGCGGCGCGGGCATCATTCAGCGCGTCATCCGGTGTGGTCGTCCGCCTCCGTGTCCTGGGACTGGGAGCGCCGCCGCCCTCGACCTTGCGCTTGTGGCCGTAGTAGGCGCCACGGATTGAGTCAAACGGCTGGCCGTACTTCTCGGCGAGCGCTTTGAAGGCGTCGGCCTTCTTGGTGCCGCCCTCGACCTGCGCGTTGATCTCATCCCAGATTACCTCGGCTTTGGTAGCCATATAGATGTGCCTCCTTTGTCGGGTGAATGGCCTTGGCGGCAGGCAGAAAGACCTGAGTCCTTCCGCCCGCCGTGGCGCCATCCACGCCGCGATCTTACGTCGCCTCCCGCTTGGCCTCATGCGCCCAGTGGGTGAGACGCGCGCAGGCCACATCGACATACCGGCCCTCGCGCTCAATGCCGAGGAAGGGTCGGCCTTCCAGCACCGCCGCCGCTCCGGTGGAGCCGCTGCCGGTGAACGGGTCGAGCACCAGCCCACCTGGCGGAGTGATGAGCCTCACCAGCCAGCGCATCAGCTCCAGCGGCTTGACGGTCGGATGGATGTTGCGGACAACGCGCGGGCTGCGGCTGCGGCCGGTGTAGAGCGCGCTCAGGCGGGCCGGCAGCTGCTCGCATCCGGCCTCCCGCTCCTTGCGCGGCGCCTTGGCGCAGTAGAACAGGCGGCTGCGTCCGGTGTCGCCCTGGTCGAGCATCCGTATAGGGCAGTCCGGCGCGTGGGAGAGCGTGACGTTGGTCGGCCAGGCTCCCTCGGGCACGCGCGCGCTCACCACACGGGTGGCGTCGATGTTCAGCGCGCCGGTGCCCCACTCGGCGAGGTTGCCGGTGGTGCTGCCGGCGAATGGCGCACGCGCCAACAGGATCGGCTCGTAGGCCGGCTTGAGCGTGGTGCCGAGACCGCCCGCGAGACGGTGCGACTTGGGGAGGCCCTGGCCGAACAGCCACAGCAACTGGTCGCGCACCTCGAGCCCCGCATTCTCAACGCCCGTGACCAGCCGGTGGAAGGTGCGCGGCGCTCCGAAGGCGAGCAGATGCCCGCCTGGCTTGAGCACCCGCAGAGCTTGCGCCGCCCATACCTGCGTCCAGCGCTCCAGCGCCGCGCCGGTGCTCAGGGCTTCGCCCTCACGGCGGACGGCCTGACGGATGGCGAGGCCGTCCCAGGCTTCCCCCGTGATTTCGATGCCATACGGGGGATCGGTGACGATCGCATCGACGCTGGCATCGGGCAGCTTGGCGAGCGTCAGCAGGGCGTCGCCCTCGATGAGCCCCCAGGCCCGTGTGTCGTCTTCATAGAGGGCGAGCTTGGTCCTGGCGCTCATGAGCGGGCCTCGGATGCCAGGAAAGCCACCGTCTCGTCGGCGAGGCAGACGGAGAACATGGGGCGGGCTTCGGCTGGCAGGCGGCGCAGGGCGCTCTCGATGCGCTCGGCGCGGCCAGCGTCCGGTGCCGTCCAGAGCACTTTGGGATGCACTGGTTCGCTGCCGGAGCGGTAGTGCGCGAGGTAGCGCTTGGCCTTGGCGAGGATCGTGCCGGTCGCCTCGGTGGCAAGGTCTACCTCGATGTACCAGCGGTCCTCGTAGTCGCTGCCCGGTGCTGCGACGCGGATATAGAGGTCGGGCTTGAGCGTGAGCCGTGCGCCCATCGCGCCGAGGAAGGTTCGCCAGCAGGCGGGCTCGCTCTGGATCTCTATGCAGTCAAGGGAGTGCGCGGCGTTGGCTTCCTGGAGCTGCACGACCAGCTCGGTGCACGCGAGGGTGTGGGCGACGTACAGCGCCCCCGGTGCCTCCAGGCGGTTGGCTTGCTCGCCGCGCCGCGCGAGCAGCTTCACCCCGGCGACCCCGACCGCGTAGACCATCCCGGCGCTACCGGCGCGCTCGCCGCCGACGCGGCGCGGCAGCGCGTCCAAGACACGCCAGTCGCTCAGGCGTTTGAGTGCGCGGCGTCCGGCTCGGGCGTGCGGATCGTTGCGCTGGGATGTCAACCAGAACCGGCGTACCAGCTGGTGACCGCTGGCCAGGCGGCAGTCGCTGAGGAAGGAGAGGATCAGCCAGTCGGTGTCGCTCATCCGCTCGTGGGTGCGGTAGAGGCGCTCAGCGGTGATGTAGTTGGAGCGGGAGGGGGCCGACTGCTTCGGCGGCGAAATATCCCGAGAGCCCAATCCTGGCCGGGGATTCCCGCGCTTGGTGCTCGACGTCATGGGAGAGGCGACGGGACGGGTCATGCTTCCCTCCCTACGCGGCCCCACGTGCCCGTGCTCTCGGTCGGATCGCCCTGTACGCGGCGGCGCAGCTCGGCCTCGATCTCGGCCGGGTCGGTGCCGTACTCACGCGCGCTTGCTGCGCGGATGGCGGCGGCCTGGCCGGTGATCGGTGGTGGTCCCTCGGTGCGGCCGGTGACGATCGCCGAGCCGCTTCCCGCGCCGTCGGTGTTGACCCTGGCCGCGCACTCGAAGCGCCGCAGCCCCATGAGGTCACTGGCCTGGAGGCCGGGCAGCTCCTTGGCGAGACGGACGGCCTCGTCGTGGCCGGTGGCCTTCAGTGCGACCAGGCTTCCGACATTCCCCGTGAGGGACTGGCGGACGCTGTCGCTCAGCCTGGCGAGCCCCTGGCTGGCCGTAACCACGCCACAGCCGAGCCCCCGGCTGCGCTCGAGGAACACCTCCAAGCCGACCGGCAGATGCAGCGAATGCAACTCGTCGCAGTAGAAGAAGATCGGGTGGCGGCGGTCGGCGGGCAGACTGACGCGCTGCTCAATCGCCGTCCAAACGAGGTAGCCGACGATGGCCGACAGGAGGTCGTTGGCGCTCTCCCCGAGCGTCGGGGACAGCGACACCAACAACCACTTGCGCTCGGCCAGCAGCCGAGGGATTGAGAGCTTCGGACAGGGCTGGTTGATGATGTTGCGCAGCGCCGGACGCGCAAGCAAGCTGGTGATGCGCGACAGAGCGGGCGCGACGTGCTGGAACTGCTCAGCGACGCTCAGCGACTCGTCGTAGGTGCGCCACTGCGCGGCGAGGATCGGATCATTCAGCCGGGCGACTGCCGTGCGGCGCAGCTCCCGGTCGGTGTAGAGGCGCATCCAATCCGAGAGCACCGGGTTGGGCAGTTCGGCAAGCGTGCGCAGTCCGAGCCTCAGATAGCTGTCGATCCGCACACCCCAAGCGTCGCGGTAGATGCCCTTGAGGGCCGAGAGAACAACCTCCGTTCTGACGTCCGGGTCCCCGCTGCCGAGTAGATCAAGGCCGGGCACCGGGCCAGGAGCGGAAGGGTCCAAGACCACAACGCGGTCGGCGTGCTCTGGCGGGATGCGGTCGAGCAGATCGCTCACAAGATCGTTCTTGGGGTCGAGCAACACCCCGCCATATCCGCCGGCCAGGTCATCCAAGAGGCAGCGCATCAGAAGGGTTGACTTCCCGCCACCCGTCGGTGCCACCACCGCCATATGCAGCCGCGCGGCCTCAGCGCTGAGCGCTACCGGCCGCTCGGTCCCGCTGCCGTCGCGCCCGACGAACAACCGTCGCCCCTGGCGCGGTACACCCGAGGGAACCGGCAGCGCGCGAGCCGTACCGACCTCGACACCAGGCACCGCCACATCAGCGCCAAGCGGCCAGCCGGTCAGCGCCAGCAACTCCGGCGTCGACAGCCACCCCGAGGTGTGGGTGGTGCGCGGCATTGACGCAAGCGTCCGGTTGCCCCGCTCACGGGTGACCCGCACACCGCCGATCTGCTGGCGGCTGCGCAGCGTGTTCTCGATGTGGGCCGCCAGCTCACGCGCCCGGCTCGTCTTGGGCGAGCGGATCAGGACCAAGCCAGAGGCGATGAACCCCGGCAGGCCGGTCTTACCCCGCCATCTCTTTGCGACCTCCCGCTCGCGCTGGCTGGGCTCCTCCGGCTCCCGCCAGGTCCGCGCGCTGCCCGGCTTGAGCGCCCAACGGACGACGAGCTGCTCGCCTCGGCGTAGACCCACCATCCCCGAGAGCAGCGCCCTTGACGCGGCAGCCGCGTTGTCGGCCGAGAACACCGAGGGCGTTGGGATGAACAGCCGCAGTGCAAGTGTCGTCCCCTCGTCCGGCGAAGGTGGCGCTTCTGCGATGCGCAGGCTGGGGATCACCCCCGTCATCGTTGAGGCCGCGGACGCCTGAACCGATGACGGCACCCACAGAAAATGCGCGATCGAATCCTCACCGGCGACGACCTCAGCAACCAACTCGGAGGCATGAGGCAGACCAGCCAGCCCGTCCAAGGCTGCGAGCGCTTGAGCGGGCTCCAGGCCGATGGGGAACCGCAGACCCAGCCGAACACGGCTGCCGCGCATCGCCGCGGCTTGTTTGTGCTCGTGTAGCCAGATACCGGCGAGCATGGCTGAGCCGATCCCCCCGGTGCCTATGAGAGTGGGCAACTCGCCGTTCACCGCTTGTCTCCCGGCGTGCGTCTTTCTGTAGCGCACGCTTTTGGCGCTTGGCTTTAGCCTCTTGTTCACGGCGCTGTTGCACCAAGCGCTTTCCGGCGAGGAAGTACACATACGCGAGTAAATCCGTGTCGATCTCGCTGCGTCTAACCCCTTTGATTTGTATGCGTCGTGCCATAAGTAAATGCACCTCCCTTCGTCTTAGTTGTTACATATTCACCTCCTTTGTTCGGTTTATGTTCGGTAGAACTCTCTGAGTATTGATCGCCTTCCTGAGACTTGTCAAGAACTTTTTTTGGTCAACGGGTGTAAAACCAGACGATGCGTACCAACGATCCGACGATCCCGGCGAC
>DATBPO010000277.1:0-3049 GCA_036561265.1 Solirubrobacteraceae bacterium
GAACCCACAGCCACGACGCCGGCGAGCGGGCCCACAGCCACGACGCCAGCGAGCGAACCCGCGGCGCCGCAGGTCCAGGCGCAGACCCAGCAGGCATCCAGCGGTCCGGCTCACAAGCACGCAAAGGCGCACCCGCACCAGCATCCGGCGCCCGGCAGCGAAGGCGAAGCCGAAGGTGGGACCCCGGCGCCCAAAGCTCCCAACAACAGCGCCCATGCACCCAAGCCCTCGGCGCTCACGCCACCGCTGCCCTCCGCATTGGGCTCAGCGCTCGGCGGGGTGCCTGACTTCTTCATCGCCAACTTCCCGCTGCCGCCATTCCTGCTGCCCATCTATGAGGCGGCGGGCAAGGCCTACGGCATCCCCTGGCAGGTGCTCGCGGCGATCAACGAGGTGGAGACCGACTACGGGCGCGACCTGTCGATCTCAAGCGCCGGCGCCGAGGGGTGGATGCAGTTCCTGCCCTCCTCTTGGGCGCAGTACGGGGTTGATGCCAATGGAGATGGCTTCGCCGACCCGTTTAACCCGGCGGATGCAATCTTTGCGGCGGCGCGCTACCTGAAGGCTGCGGGGGGTGGGCATCACATCCGCGAAGCCATCTTCGCCTACAACCACTCGCAGAGCTACGTGGCCTCGGTGCTGCTGCGCGCGCAGCTGTTGCAGGGCACCCCACCGCAGCTGCTGAGCGCCATCGCCGATCTCTCTGAGGCGCGCTTCCCCGTGCACGCGCCCTCGCAGTTCTCCGACGGCTTCCCCACGGTGCCCGGTCATTCTGGGCGCCCGCTCGTGGGTACGGCCATCCAGTCGACCCCCGGCGCGCCGGTCATCGCGGTGCAGGACGGGACCATCACCGCCATCGGGCATTCCGCCACGCTCGGGCGCTACGTCAAGCTGCGTGATGCCTACGGCGATGTCTACACCTACGGGCAGCTGGGCAGCGTGGCCAGTCTGTATCCAGTGTTGACGCCTCGCGCCGTGCGCCGGGCGCACCTCGCCGCCGCCGCGGTGGATGTCAAGGCAAGGCGGGCAGCTGCTCTGCCGGCCGCCAGTGCCGGGGTGCAGCCACGCTCGCCCGTCACCGCCGCAGCCGTATCCTCGGGGCTGGCCCTCGGTGCTGCGGCTAGCTTGGAAAGCGGCTCGGTGCCACGCATCCCGACTCCGCTGCTGCGCTCGCGCGCGCACTCAGCGCACCTTTCGCAGACACCCCGGGTGTTCCGGGCGGGGCATGAAGATGTCTCCCTGCACACCCTCCAGGTGGGCTCGCACGTCATCGCGGGCACCGTTATCGGGCACCTCGGCACCCCCAGCCCGGCAACGATGACCTTCCAGATCCGCCCCAACGGCGTGGGCGCTCCGCTGATCGATCCCAAGCCGATCCTCGACGGCTGGGTGCGGCTGGAGGGGAGCCTCATCTATAGGGCCACCGGCACGCACCGCTTCCCGTCCGCTCCGCCGGCGATCGTCCCCGGCGCGCAGCGGCCTCCCAAGGGCGCGGCGCGCGTGGCGAGGGTGCTCACTCCCGCCCTCACACCGGGCCAGTGGCTGGCGCTGACGGCGCACCTGGGCACGATCCCCGATCCGGTCGTCGCCGCAGGGCACTCGGCGGCCTCGATTCCCGTCACAAAAGGCAAGGGCAGTGGCAACCACTAGTCCCCCCAATCCGCCGCTGAGCCAGCCGCCGCCCGGAGGTGGTGCAGGGCCTGCCGCTCCTTCCACTCCCACGCGGCGTGGGCCGGGCAGCGGGCGTCTGCCGCGGATTCTCGCAGTCGGGGGTCTGGCGGTGGTGGTGCTGATCCTGGCGTATCTCCTCCTCGGCGGCGGCAGCGGCGCCAACTACCAGCTGATCTTCGAAAACGCCAATCAGCTGGTGCGCGGCGATCAGGTGCAGGTCGGAGGCCAGCCCGTGGGCAGCGTCAAGAACATCGTGCTCACCCCCGACTTCAAGGCGCGCATCACGATCCACGTGAACTCGCCCCTGGCGCCGCTGCACGAAGGCACGAGCGCGCAGATCAGAGTGCCGTCGCTCTCAGGCGTGGCTAACCGCTACATCGCGCTTTCGCCGGGACCGAACAATCGTGCCACGCTGCCTTCGGGCTCGACGCTGCCGGCAAACGCCACGCACGGAGTGACCGATGTCGATCAGCTGTTTGACATCTTCAACGCGCGCACGCGCAGGGCGCTGCAGAAGGTTTTCCAGGGCTCCGCCGAAGAGTATGTGGGCAACGCCAAGAACGTCAACGCCTCAGCTGAATACTTCGCACCGGCGCTGGCCGCGAGCGATCACGTGTTCGCCGAGCTCGCTCGCAATCAGGAAGCGCTGCGGGAACTGCTCGTGCAGGGAGCCAAGGCCACGACCACGCTCGCCGCCCGCCGCGAACAGCTTTCCGGCCTGGTTGAACACGCGAACACCGCCTTCGGGGCGCTGGCCTCCGAGCAGACGAACCTCGCCCGCGGCGTGGCCGAGTTGCCTGCGGCTCTGCACCAGGGCAATATCACCCTCAAGGCGCTGCCCTCCGCGCTGGGGGCGGTGCATCAGCTGGTGAATGTGTCAAAGCCCAACACCGTGGAACTGGCGCTGCTCCTCGAACGGCTGCGCCCGCTGATCGGCGAAGCCACGCCGGTCGTCAACAATCTCAGCGTGGCCGTCACCAAACCGGGCCCCAACAACGACCTCACCGACCTCTTCCAGGGGTATCCGGCTTTGTTGAAGTCCGTGGAAGCCGCCACGCCAAGCGCGCTCAAGCAGCTCGGCGAATCAACGGTGTTCTTCTCCAAGTGGCGTCCCTACAGCCCGGAGCTGGTGGGGCTCGCGCGCAGCCTCGGCCAGAGCACGGCCTACTACGACGCCAACGGCCACTACGTGCGCGCGGCGCCGGTCGTGCCCAGCTTCACGCTCGGCCCCGAAGGCAGCCTGCTGCCCTCCGAAAGCCTGCCCCAGGGTCTGCAGAACCTCAAGACCGGCCAGCTGCAGCGCTGTCCGGGCAGCGCCACGCAGCCAGCCCCCGACGGCTCTTCGCCCTTCACCGACACGGGTCAGCTCGAATGCAAC
>DATBPO010000278.1:0-7755 GCA_036561265.1 Solirubrobacteraceae bacterium
CCGAGTGAGTGAGCGCGCCGAGCGAGATGAAGTCGACCCCCGTTTCAGCGCATTCGCGTAGCGTGTCGATCGTCACGCCACCGCTGGCCTCGAGCAGCGCCCTGCCGTCCACCTGCGCGACGGCAGCGCGTAGCTCGGCGAGGCTCATGTTGTCGAGCAGCAGGCGCGGGGCACCCACGGCGAGCGCCTGCTCGATCTCCTGCGGATTGCGCACCTCGACCTCAAGCGTGTCGGCCAGCTCGGGCGCGCGGGCGCGGGCACGCTCGATCGCACGTGCGATCCCTGCGGCTGCGGCGATGTGGTTCTCCTTGATCAGGATCGCGTCGTATAGCCCGGTGCGGTGGTTGTGTGCTCCCCCGGCAGCGACGGCGGCCTTCTCCAGCGCCCGCAGCCCGGGGGTGGTCTTGCGCGTGTCGATCACCACCGCCTTGGTTCCCTGCACCGCCTGCGCCGCGCGGGCGGCCATTGTGGCCACGCCCGAGAGGTGCGCGAGGAAGTTGAGCGCCGTGCGCTCCGCCGTGAGCAAGGCGCGGGCAAGGCCCTCCACGGCCAGCACGGAACCTCCCTGCTCGCGCCAGACTCCCTCCCCCATCAGCCGCTCGCAGTGAGCACTGGAGTCGATCAGGGTGAAGGCCAACTCGGCTGCATCCAGCCCATAGATGGCCCCCGGCGCTTTCTGCGTGATCACTGCCCGAGCGCGTGCATCTGCGGCAACTGTGGCCTCGGTTGTGACGTCCCCTGGACCAATGTCCTCGTCCAACGCCCGGCGGACGAGCGCCGTCAGACCCATGGTGCTCACTGATTGGGCGCCGCCGCCGCGCGCAGGAGGTAGGCGCGCACAAACCCATCGAGATCCCCGTCGAGCACCCGCTGCACATCGCCCATCTCATGATTTGTGCGGTGGTCCTTGACCATCGTGTAGGGGTGCAGCACGTAGGAGCGAATCTGCGAGCCGAAGTTGACGTCCTGGGCCTCGCCCTTCTCGCGGGCGATCTCCTCGGCGCGTTCGCGCTCCTGCTTCTCAAGCAGCTTGGCGCGCAGCATGGCCATCGCGGTGGCGCGGTTGGAGGACTGCGAGCGCTCGTTCTGGCACTGCACGACGATGCCCGAGGGGCGGTGGGTGATGCGCACGGCGGAGTCGGTCTTGTTGACGTGCTGGCCACCGGCACCGGAGGCGCGGTAGGTGTCTACCTGCAGGTCGTCCTCGTTGATCTCAACATCGCCGGTGTCGGCGACGACGGGGGCGACCTCGACGCCGGCAAAACTGGTCTGGCGGCGGTGCGCGGAGTCGAAGGGGGAAAGGCGAACAAGGCGATGCACGCCGCGCTCGGCGCCGAGGAGGCCGTAGGCGTTCTCGCCGGAGACCTTGAAGGTGGCGGACTTGATGCCGGCTTCCTCCCCGGCGCTCACCTCGAGGAGCTCTACCTGGAAGCCGCGGCGCTCGGCCCAGCGCATGAGCATGCGCAGCACCATCTCGGCCCAGTCCTGCGCATCGGTACCGCCGGCGCCGGCGTTGACGCTGACGAGCGCATCCCCGGAGTCGTAGCGACCGGAGAAGAGGCGCTGCTCCTCGAGCTCGGCCAGACGCGACTCCGCAGATGCCAGCTGCTCTTCCACTTCGCCCTGCAGCGACTCGTCCTCCTCGGCCATCTCCACGAGCGGCTCGAGATCATCGACATCGCGCTCCAGTGCGCGAAAGGTCTCAAGGCGCCGCGAGACCGAGGAGTGCTCAGCAGAGACCTTGGCGGCGCGTTCGGCGTCGTCCCAGAACCCCTCCTGCCCCATCTCCCCTTCGAGCGCCGCGGCGCGCTCGCTCAGTGAAGCGGGGTCAAAGATAGTCCGCGAGCAGTTTCAACTGGCCGCGGATCGCAGCTAAGCGCTGCGACGTCGATTCGGTGGGGGCGTTGGTCGCCATCGCTGCCACGCTATCAGCACTACAAACCGGTAGGTCCTAGGCACCATGGCACTTCTTGAACTTCTTACCACTGCCGCACCAACAGGGGTCGTTGCGACCCACCTGGTGCTCGTCATCTACGACGCGCTGCTCGACGACGGGCATCATTGCCTCACCGGCCTGCCCGTTGCCGTCCTGCGGATAGCCGGGCATGCCCCCGGGCCCAGCAGCCGCGGCGGCAGCCGCCAAGGCGCCGACGCCCGTGACGCTGGTGCCGCCCGAATATGAGACGCGCCCGGTGCGCGTGGAGTTACCGCTGGCGGCGAAGGAGGGGATGCCATTGCCCTGGCCACCACCGCCACCGCCCGCGCCATTGGCGCCTTCGACGGTGACCTGCACGTTGAAGATCATGCGCGCGAAGTCGGCCCAGATGCTGTTCATGAGATCGCCGAAGAGCGTGAATGCCTCGTTCTTGTAGGCGACAAGGGGGTCAATCTGGGCGAAGCCGCGCAAGTGGATGCCCTCGCGCAGGTAGTCCATGTCGTAGAGGTGCTCGCGCCAGCGCTCGTCGATGATCTGCAGGATCAGGTAGCGCTCGAGCTGGCCCATCATCTCCTCCCCCAGCTCCTTCTCGCGCTGCTCGTAGCGCGCCATGGCGAGCTCGTTGACGCGGGTGGTGAGCGCCATGCGGTCGATCGTCTCGGGGTCGAGATCGTCGGGTTCGAGCTCGATGGGGAAGAACTGGTGCAGCGCGGTGAGCAGCCCGCTCACGTCCCAGTCCTCCATGAAGTCGCCGGGCGTGTACTCGCTGATGGTGCGCTCGATGACATTGCCCATCTCTTCGCGAGCCTCATCGCCCATGGCCTTGCCTTCGAGCACGTTGTCGCGGTAGGCGTAGATGATGCGCCGCTGCTCGTTCATGACGTCGTCGTACTCGAGCACGCGCTTGCGGATGAGGAAGTTCTGTTCCTCGACCTTCTTCTGCGCCTTCTCGATCTGCTTGGAGAGCATGCCGGCCTCGATCGGTTCCTCGTTGCCCTCCTCGTCGGTGCCGCCGAGGCGGTCGAGGATCTTGTAGATGCGATCGCCGGCGAAGAGGCGCACGAGATCATCCTCGGCGGAGAGGAAGAAACGCGACTCGCCAGGGTCGCCCTGGCGCCCCGAGCGCCCGCGCAGCTGGTTGTCGATGCGGCGGGACTCGTGGCGCTCGGTGCCGCAGATGAACAGGCCCCCAGCCGCCACGACGCGTTCGCGCTGGGCCAGGACGGTGGCGTCGAACTCCGATTCGAGTTCTGTCATGCGCTCCTGAAAGCCCTCGTCCTCGGGCGAGATCCCCTGACGTGCGAGATCCTGGCGCGCGAGGTGCTCGGCGTTGCCACCGAGCTTGATGTCCACGCCGCGGCCGGCCATGTTGGTGGCGATCGTGACGGCGCCGGGCTGACCGGCCTCGGCGACGATCTCGGCCTCGCGCGCGGCGTGCTCGGGCTTGGCGTTGAGCACGGTGTGGGCGATGCCGCGCTTCTTCAGACGCTCCCCGAGGAGCTCGGAGACCTCGACCGAGATGGTGCCTACGAGCACGGGCTGGCCGTTAGCGTGGCGCGAGACGATTTCGCGCACCACGGCGCTCCACTTGCCCTCTTTGGTCTTGTAGACCTGATCGTTGCGATCGTCGCGCACCATCGGCATGTTGGTGGGGATCTGCACCACGGGCAGCTCGTAGATCTTCATGAACTCGGTGGCCTCGGTGAGGGCCGTGCCGGTCATGCCCGAGAGCTTGTCGTAGAGGCGGAAGAAGTTCTGGTAGGTGATGGTGGCGAGCGTCTGGTTCTCCTCCTGCACGCGCACGCCCTCCTTGGCCTCCACAGCCTGGTGCAGACCCTCCGACCAGCGCCGCCCGTCGAGGATGCGCCCGGTGAACTCGTCGATGATCTTGACCTCGCCTTCGATCACGGCGTAGTCGACGTCGCGCTTGTAGAGCGACTCGGCGCGCAGCGCCTGGTTGAGGTGGTTGACGAGGTGGCCGTTCTCGGCGCGGTAGAGGTGGTCGATGCCGAGGAAGCGCTCGGCCTTGGCGACGCCCTGCTCGGAGACCGACACCGTCTTGTGCTTCTCGTCGAACTCGTAGTCGAAGTCGGCGACGAACTCCTTCTTGGAGCGCGGGTCCATGCCTTCGGGGGTCTTGCCCGCAACCATGCGCGGCGCGAGGCGCGCGAACTGCGCGTACATGTCGGCGGCCTGTTCGGGCGCACCGGAGATGATCAGCGGCGTGCGGGCCTCGTCGATGAGGATGTTGTCGACCTCGTCCACGACCGCGAAGGGGTGCCCACGCTGGACCTTTTCGGAGAGCTCGGTGGCCATGTTGTCGCGCAGGTAGTCAAAGCCGAACTCGGAGTTGGTGCCGTAGACGACGTCACAGGCATAGGCCTGCTGCTTGTCCTCGTAGGGCTGCTGGTTCTGCAGAATGCCGACGGTGACGCCGAGCGCGTCGTAGATCGGGCTCATCCACTCGGCGTCGCGGCGAGCCAGGTAGTCGTTGACGGTGACGACGTGCACGCCCTTGGGCTGACCAGCGTGGGGAGACTTATCGTCCCACACGGCAAGCGCGTTGAGCACGACGGCAAGGGTGCCGGTGAGCGTCTTGCCCTCTCCGGTCTTCATCTCGGCGATGCAGCCGTCGTTGAGCGCCATGCCGCCGATCAGCTGCACGTCGAAGTGGCGCATGCCCATGGTGCGCTTGCCGGTCTCGCGCACGACGGCAAAGCACTCGGGCAGCAGATCCTCAAGCGACTCCCCCTGGCGAGCGCGCTCGCGCAGGGCGTCCATGCGCTCGCGCAGCTCGGCGTCGGTGTCGTGTTCGAGCTCGGGCTCGAAGGCACCGATCAGCGCCACGCGCTTCTCGTAAGACTTGAACTTCTTCGCCTCGCCGACGTTGAGTGCGCGGTCCAGGAGGGACATGCCCTCAGGGTACCGCCTCCCGAGCGCCCGGGAGTGATTGCAGTGTTGCCCGCAAACACTCCCGCCAGCGTTTTAGGAACCCTTTAGGCGCCTCAGCCGGTGGCCGAGAGGCCGGGCGAGGAACTCGGCAGCGCTTTGGCGATGGCGGCCCGTGTCTCCCGCCGCTTACGGCGCTTGTCGCGATGGCGCTTGACCTGTCTAGAGAGCTCGTCGACGACGAGGTTCAGCGAGTGCAGCATCTCCGGGGAGGCGTCGCGCGCACGCAGCGTGATCCCCTTTAGATACAGCGTCGCCTCGGTCACCTGTGAGTCGGCCACCCGCGGGTTGCGCTCGGCGAAGATCTCAAGCTCCAGGCGGGCCAGTGGCGATACCTGGCGTGAGATCTTGCCCAGGCGCCGCTCTGCGTGGCGCCTGAAATCGTCGCTGACCGGGACGTTGCGGCCCTTGATGTCAATCTGCATCAGGACTCCTTTCGTGGTCAAAGACTTCCCCTGCCGGCCCCTTCGGCCACCCTCGATGCTACGCCCCCTCCCGGCGGTTGTCTACCCTCTTTCCACGGATGACCTCGGTGGTTTTCTACCCTCTCGCACGGTGGCTACTCGCATAGCTTGGACATTCGAGCCCGGGGTCTTGGTCGGCGTGGCGCTCGTCGGAGCTGTCTACCTGCGCCGCTGGCTGGCGGTGCGCCGTGTCTCCGACCACCCCGGGAAGGACGCTCCCGTGTGGCGTCTGTGCTGCTTCGCGGGCTCGCTGCTGCTGGTGCTGGCGGCGCTGGTATCCCCCGTGGACGCGCTGGCGGACGACCTCTTCCTCATGCACATGCTCCAGCACATGCTGCTGCTGGATCTCGTACCGATCCTGGCGATCCTGGGCCTCACAAAGGTGATCCTGCGCCCCGTGACGCGCGCGGTCTCCGATCTGGAGCGCCGCGCTGGGCCACTTGCGCACCCCGCCTTCGCGGTTGGGCTGTATGTGGCGGTGATCTGGACCTGGCACCTGCCGGCCGCTTATGACCTGGCATTGAGCCATCCGGTGGTGCACGTGCTCGAGCACTCAAGCTTCGTGGCAGTGGGCTCGCTGTACTGGTGGCATCTGCTGTCCCCCATCCGCGCACGCATGCGCCTGGGCGGCATGGGGCCGGTGGTCTACATGGCCTCCACGAAGCTGTTCGTGGGCATCCTCGGCATGGGCCTGGCCTTCGCACCCACGGCGCTGTACGGCTATTACGTCCACCACGCCCGCACGTGGGGCCTGTCCGCGCACGACGACCAGGCGATGGCGGGCCTGATCATGGCCGTCGAGCAGTCGCTCGTCATGGGCCTCGCCCTGGCCGTCCTGTTCGTGCGGATGCTCGGTGAGTCTGAGCGCGAGCAGCAGCGCAGGGAGCGCTACGAGTTGATCTGAGGCGAGCGCAGGCTCTGCAGGATGCCCGAATGTCCAGCGATGGCGCCGATCATGATGGCACCGGGAGCCACGTGGGTGCCGGGGAAGACGATCGATTCGCGCAGCTGCGCCCCATCCCCCACGCTGGCGCCGTCGCCGAGCACAATCGGCCCCATCAGGCGCACGCCGCTGCCGATGTGGACGTCGTGGCCGATCCACGCCTGCCCATCTATCTCTAGGTCATCCGGCAGCGCCTGCTCGCCGGCGAGGGTCACCCCGGGGCGGACCTCCCGTCCGGCGACCTGCAGGTGCAACTCCCCGCGCAGGGCGTCGAAGGTGCCCTGGCGCAACTCGGCTAGCGATCCTACGTCGTTCCAGTAGTCGCGGATCTCGTGGATATGGAAAGGCACGTCATTGGCAAGCAGGGCCGGAAATACGTCCTGCGCCCAGTCGGCGAAGGGGCGCTCGGGGAAGTAGTCGAAGATCTCAGGCTCGAAGATATAGATGCCGCAGTTGCCCAGATCGGAGAGCGCTTCGTCGGGCTCGGGCTTCTCCTGAAAGCTGGTGATGCGGCCCTCGCGGTCGTGCAGCACGACGCCGTACTCGCGCGTGTCGGAGACTTTTTTGACCGACAGCGTGGCGATCCCCCCCGCGGCACGGTGGCGCGCGACGAAGGCGCCGAGGTCGATGTCCGTCAGGGCATCGCCGGAGATGATGAGGAAAGCATCCTCGCCGAAGAACTCGCTGCAGGCGCGCACACCTCCCGCGGTCCCGAGCAGCTCCTCCTCGTAGCGGTACTCCAGGCGCTCGCCGAAGTGCTTCTTGATGGAGTCGGGGAAGTAGTGCAGGTTGGCGATGACGTCCTCGAAGCCGTGGCGATCGAGCAGGTCAAGGATGTGCGCCATCACGGGCCGGTCGAGCACGGGCACCATCGGTTTGGTGATCTCGTAGGTGAGCGGGCGCAGGCGCGTGCCGAGGCCGGCCGCGAGAACCATGGCTTTCATCGATGAAAGACGCTATCCGATCGTGCTGCCAGGACGCAGCCGCTCGCCGCCGCCCAGGTCAGTAGCGGTAGTGGTCAGGCTTGTACGGCCCGTCGACGGTGACGCCGATGTAGGACGCCTGCTCCTCGGAGAGCTTGGTCAGCTTGACCTGGAGCGCGTCGAGGTGCAGCCGCGCGACCTTCTCATCGAGGTGCTTGGGCAGCACGTAGACGCGCTTCTCGTACTCGTCATTCTTGGTGAAGAGCTCGATCTGGGCGATGGTCTGGTTGGTGAAGGAGTTGGACATCACGAAGGAGGGATGCCCGGTGGCGTTGCCCAAATTCAAAAGGCGCCCCTCGGAGAGCATGATGATGGCGTGGCCGTCTCCGAAGACCCACTCGTCGACCTGGGGCTTGATGTTGATCCGCTCGATGCCGGGAATCTTGGCGAGGCCGGCGATGTCGATCTCGTTGTCGAAGTGGCCGATGTTGCCGACGATCGCCTGGTGCTTCATCTGCCCCATGTGCTCGGCGCGGATGA
>DATBPO010000279.1:0-7922 GCA_036561265.1 Solirubrobacteraceae bacterium
CCCCATGGCGTCAGGGGCTATAACGACAACCCTATACGTAGGTTTCACGTATGTCGAATCTCTTCGACATATATCCGATTTGAGCTGAAGAAATCCTCCGCCTAGAACGAAATGGACCCCTGCTCGGCGGCCACCTGCAGCATCTCCTCGATGCGCGTGAGCTTCACGCGGGGGCGGCCGTGGGGCTCACCGAGCTCGCGCTCGTGGCGATCGATCTCGTTCCAGCCCTCGTAGGTGACGAGGTCGGGGCGGCGTGCCTGCAGTAGCTCCTCGATGAGCTGCGGATCGGGGTTCGGCGGCGCCAGCAAGGCGCCCGCGGCGAGGTCGGCGAGGATCGCATCGACCGTCTCCTGCGCGTCCTTCTTGTTGGTGCCAATCACGCCGCTGGGGCCGCGCTTGATCCAGCCCACCACGTACTCGCCGCTCCGCACCTCGCCGCTAGCAGCATCCTGCACACGCCCGCCCTCGTTGGGGATCACAGCGTGGCGCTCATCGAAGGGCACGCCCGGCAGCGCCCTTCCTCGGTAGCCCACGGCGCGCAGCACCAAACGCGCCTCAATCGTCTCCTGCACCTCCGTGGGGCTCGCGCGCAGCGCGCCCTCAGGCCCAGCGATGAGCTCGTTGCGCACCAGCCTCACCGCGCCCACGCCGTCGCCGGCGTCCGCCAGCAGCTCAAGCGGCGAGAGCAGAAAGCGCAGCACGATGCGCCGCGGCTCCCCTCGCAGGGGCCGCTGGGCGTACTCGCGCAGCACCTTCACGTTGCGCTCACTCGTGGGGTCGACATCGGCGTCGGCCACCGCCAAAGCCCGCTCCAGCTCGTCCCCATCGACGACCACATCCACACCAGCCATCTCGCCCAGCTCCAGCAGCTCGGGGTTGGTGAAGGCGGCCTGCGCGGGACCGCGGCGCCCCACGACCACCACCTCGCGCACCGCGCTCTCGCGTAGCGCCTCCAAGGCGTGGTCGGCCACGTCGGTCTGCGCCAGCTCCGTGTGATCGAGCGTCAGCATGCGCGCCACATCGAGCGCCACATTGCCGTTGCCCACCACCACCGCGCGCTCGCAACTGAGATCGAACTGCAGATCGCAGTAGTCGGGATGCCCGTTGTACCAGCCCACAAAATCGGTCGCCGCCCAGCTGCCCGCAAGCCCCTCGCCCGGTATCCCCAGCGGCCGATCGGCGGCGGCCCCCACGGCATACACCACCGCGTGATAGTGCTCGCGCAGCTCCTCCGCGCTCACATCGCGCCCCAGCTCGACGTTGCCGAAGAAGCGAAAACGCGGGTGCGCGGCGGTCTTCTCATACACCCGCGTCACCGTCTTTATCTTGGGGTGATCCGGAGCCACGCCACTGCGCACCAGGCCGTGCGGCGTGGGCAGGCGCTCGAACATATCCACCTCCACGGCGCTCTCCTTCAGCAGATGCCCCGCGGCGTAGAAGCCCGCGGGACCGCTGCCCACCACAGCGATGCGCACCGGGGGATCGTTGTCTATTTCAGTCATTAGTTTGGGAGGGGGGCCGGCAGAGCCGGCCGTGGTGTGGGCCGCGTACGCTGCGGCCGACGGTTGCGAGGACGGATCGAGCGGGAAGCCAACATATCGGTCAAAAAGACAGTGGGCGCGGCCCGACTCGAACGGGCGACCCCCTCGGTGTAAACGAGGTGCTCTAGCCAACTGAGCTACGCGCCCCCTTTGCCAGGGGTTTCCAAGCCTAGCGTTCCCAACGGGGTGCGCCAAGCGTGAGGAGCGGCGGGCCGGCCATGACTGTCGCTGCCGCTGGGCGTACAGCGCGCGGCCCACACGGCGGAGCGAAGCGGAGCCTCTTTAAACACTCCCTCTTGGTCCGGGCCGTGTACCCTGCTCACGCGCGCGCCCGCGCGTGGGATGCTGAGGGGCACATGGAGATTGTGCAGCGAGTTCGAGGCAGGGGTTTGCGGATCGCCCTCTGGGTGGCGGGGATCCTCGTTGTGCTGCTCGTCGCCGCGCAGCTCTTGCTTCCTGGCCTCGCCGCGCACACCATGCGCGACCGCGTGGGGCGCTATGGGCCGGTGCTCAGCGCGCACGTCAGCGCCTTTCCCGCGATTGAGCTGCTGTGGGGGCACGCGGGGTCGGCCAGCCTGCGCACCGGAGCGCTGCGCATGACGCAGTCGCAGGCCAGCGAACTGCTGTGGAGCGCGCGCGGAGTCGATTCGCTCGATGTCGCTGCGGCGAGTGTCGCCGTGGAACCCCTGCGCCTGGAGGCTGTGAGCGTGCGCAAGCGTGGGAGCGCCGTGCGCCTGCTGGGGACCCTCACGCTCGCCGACCTGCGCGCCGCGCTGCCCGCGGGGGTGCAGCTGCAGGTGCTCTCGGGGGGCGGCGAAGGGGGGCTTGAACTGAGCGTCGGCGGGGAACTGTTCGGCGTGAGCGCCTCCATCCCCGTAGTCGTGGCGGCCAGCGAAGGTAAGCTCGTGGCGCAGCCCCGCGGGATTTCCCTCGGGGGGCTCACGCAGGTGACGCTCTTCTCCGATCCCCATCTGCATGTGGAAAGCGCCACATTTACGCCGCTTGCGGGCGAAGGGCAGAGCTGGAGGATGGATCTGCGCGCCACGCAGGGCTGAGGGTGGGTGCTGCGACGTGCATCGGTAGCCCCTGCTTGGGGCTAATCGTGGGCATCTGGCGCACCGTCAGCTGGAAGTCCTCTGGCAGGCTGAGCGAGCAGTGGCGCAGCAGCAGCGTCGCGATCGTGCGCACCTCCAGCTGGCCGAAGCGCATGCCGATGCACGTGCGCGAGCCGCCGCCGAAGGGGATATAGGCGCCCTTGGCGAGCTTCGCCTTGTTCTCTGCGTTGAAGCGCTCGGGGCGGAAGGCGAAGGGCTCTCCGAAGACGTCGGGCAGGTGGTGGCTGGCCCACGAGCAGTAGTCCACGAAGGCATCGCCGGGCACCGTCTTGCCCTGGAACTCAAAGGCCGCCACGCTGCGCCTCGGCCCGATCCACGCGGGGGGGTACTTGCGCAGCGTCTCCTCCAGCACCATCTCGAGCTCCTTTAGCTCGCCGCGCATCAGCTGCTCCGCGCTCGGCAGCGCTCCCGCGAGCTGCTCACGCTGCTCGGCGCGCATGCGCTCCACCACCTCGGGGTGGCTTGCGAGCTCGTAGAACATGAAGGCAACCGTGGAGGTCGTCGTGTCGTGGCCCGCAAACAGCAGCGTCATCACCTCGTCGCGGATCTGGCTGTCGCTGAGGGTGTTGCCCTCGTCGTCGCTCGCGTCGAGCAGCAGGCTCAGCACGTCCACGCCGCGCTCCCCCGTGCGCCGCCGGCGGTTGATCTCCGCGTAGATGATCTCGTTGAGGCGCTTCGTGGCGCGCTGCTGGCGCTGCCAAGGGGTGCCCGGCCCGCGCAGCAGGCGCAGGCGGAAGTCGGTCGAGTAGAAGCCCAGGGCCTGCTCGAAAAGTGCCGCAGCATCCACGCGCTGCGCCTCGGCGCCATCGGGGTCAAGGCCGAAGAGGGCCTTCATGGCGATGCGCAGCGCCAGGTGGCGCGTCCAGCCGTACAGGTCCACCGTTGCGCCCGGCACGATGCTTGCGAGGGCCGCCTCGGTCTCCTGCGTCATCGTGTCGATCGTGGCCTTCACGCGCTCGCTATGGAAGGCCGGCAGCATCGCCTGGCGGCTGCGCCGATGGTAGTCGCCATCCGTCGTCAGCAGGCCGTCGCCGAGGAAGGAGATCATTTCGCGGAAGTGGCTTTCGCGCCACTCGAAGTTGCTCGCGTGGCTCACCGTCATGTAGTGGTTGGCCTCCGGGCCCAGCATGAACACCACCTGCCCGTGGAAGAGGCGCAGCGTGAAGATCGGGCCGTAGCGCTCGTAGGACTCCAGCAGCAGCGGCAGGGGGTCATCGGCGAAGCGCTTCGTGCGCGCCAGGCTGAAGCTCGTCTCCCCCGGCGGGAACGGCACCTCCGCGGCGCGCTCCGCCTGCAGATCCTTCACCACCGTCAGCCACGGACTCATGGTGCGCAACGGTGGGGGGCTGGCGATCGGCATCAGTAAATACAGCCTACACGTCTTACTGGCTGGCTGGCCAGCCTTGGGCTTGGGCGTCGGGCGGGCCTCGCCCCTGGCATACTCTCCGGGCAAGGCGCGCGGAGCAGCTAGGCTTTCCTCCCGCCTGTCTTCACGCGGGGGCGTAGCTCAGTTGGTTAGAGCGCCGGCCTGTCACGCCGGAGGTCGCGGGTTCGAGTCCCGTCGCTCCCGCTTTTGTCACCCCGCTTTTCGGGCTGGTTTCTTGCGGCTGGTGCCGGGTTTTGTCGAGTGCGGTGAAGTAATCGGCGAAGGCGGCGCGGGGTTTGACGGCGACGATCGTGCCGTTGTCCTGCCAGATGTGCTCGAAGAGGCTTGTGATGAGCTTGCGTCGCTCGGCGGGGTCGGGCTCGGCGTCCCAGAAGCGCTTGAAGTCGCCGAGGAGTTCTTGGGCGCGGTCGAGGTCTGGTGTGGTGGGTGGCGCGAGGCGTTGCAGCTCTTCCTCTGTGGCCTGGCGGCGCATGATGTAGCGGGGTTTTGTGAGGTCGCCGAGGACGTAGAGGTCTTGCAGGCGGTCGAGCTGTGTGTGCAGCTCGCGGCGGCGTTCGGGGTCTTGGCCGGGCTGGGTGCTGGTGCTGTTGCTGATGGTGTCGATGATGAGCTGGCGCAGTTTGGCGTCGGGCTGGAACGCGGAGAGCCATGTGACGAGCTGCTCCTCCAGGGGCTGGGCCTTGACGATGGTCTGCTGGCAGTCGCCTTGGTAGCGACGGGTGGAGCACTGGTAGCGGCGGATGCCGGCGCGCGATCCGCGGGTGCCGTGCATCCGGGCGCCGCAGCGCTCGCAGTGCAGGAGCTTCCTGAGGAGGTACTCCTCAGATGGGCGACCGGGCTTCAGCACGCGGGTGCGCCAGGAGCGGATCTCCTGCACGCGGTCGAACAGCTCCTCGGGCACGATCGCCTCGTGCAGCCCGCGGATTGTGCGGCCCTTCTCGCGCAGGCCGCCTACGTAGCCGGCGTAGGCGACGTTGCACAGCATCTCGCGGACGGTGTCCTTGCCGAAGGCGCGGTTGCGTGCGGTGCGGGCGCCTTTGGCGTTGAGCCAGTCGGCGATCGTGCGGTCTGACTCCTGCCCGGTGGCGTAGCGATCGAACATGCCGAGGACGAGTGGCGCGCGCTCGGGGTGCGGGATGGCGAACTTGGTCTGCGGGTCGCGCTCGTATCCCCAGGGGAGGATGCCGAGGAGGTGCCCTTGGCGGGCTTTCTCGCGCAGCCCGCTGCGGGTCCAGAAGGACAGCGAGACGCTGTAGTACTCATCGAACATCTCGTGGATCGACTCCGCGAGGAACGCCGAGGGGTCGCTCGGGTCGTCTCCCATCGGCTGGGTGACGGACACTACGCGAATGCCCAGCCGCTCGCGTAGGAGCTGCTTGTAGCGGCGCGCCTCGACCTGGCTGCGCGCAAAGCGGCTGGTGTGGAAGACGAGCACCACGTCGAAGCGCTTGGCGGCGGCGTCGGACATGAGCCGCTGAAACTCGGGGCGGGCCTCGGACTTGCGCCACCCGGAGTGATAGTCGCAGTACTCGCCCACCAGTTCCAGGTCATTCTCCTGCGCGAACTTGGCGATTGTCTGGCGCTGCGCATCAGGGGAGAACCCCTGCCCCTGCTCCTCGGTGGACTCGCGGACATATGCCACGGCGCGCTGCGTGGCCGGCTTGTCGGTGTTAGGCATCGTCTCCTCCTTGGTTGTTGGTGCTGGTGAGCTGGCGGCCACGGCGCAGCCACCAGTCCGCGAACCAGTTGGCGAACCCTTCCAGTTCGCCTGTCGTGCTGAAGGTCGATCCGGCATCCTCGGCTTCTCCTCTCGGGATCGCTGATTGCCCTGGCAGGCACGCATCGCCACGACGGCGCTTACGCGGGTGTGGCTTGCGGGCGGCGTTTGCCGCGCGGCGCCTCCTGGGCGCGGGGCACGCGGCGGGCGTCGTGTGGGGTTGTTCGTCGTGGTCGTTCACTGTTGGGCCTCCTTGCTGTTGTGGGCTGGGCTATAGGGGTCCATCCCGAAGTCGTCGTGGCAGTAGTGACACCGGCGACGCGGGCGGTCGTAGCTGTCGGGGCTCTTGGCCGGCGGGTAGATCAGCTGACGGCAGCCCCGGCAGACCTTCAGCGTTTCCCGGTCGAGCTGGTCGTAGAAGTCCTCCGGCCTGCGAGTGAGTCTGCCCAGCGGCCCAGCTTCGCGCACGAGCTGCCGCGCGGCCTTCTCGCGCCATTGCTCATATGCCGTGGCCTGCTCACGCTGCTCGACGCGGCTGGCGGCGTCCCGTTCGGCTTCGCCCGGCAGCCTGGCGAAAGCTGTGTGGTCGAGCAGCCCTCCGTCGCGCAGTCTCCTCCCCGCGCGGAGCAGCGATGGTGCGTTGCCGTGGCGCTCCGTGAGCGCCTTGACCTGCTCGGACTGGCAGGAGCGGTAGTGCTCAGCGAGTAGTCCCACCTCGCTGATGACGGCTGCGCCGGGATCGGGGATAGTGCCGGGCGAGAGTTCGGGTAGCGCCTCGCCGAGGTCGCGTGCTATCGCTGCAAGCGCCGCGCGCTCATCGGAGGCGGGCTCGCCGGTTGACCTGAGCAGCAGTCCAAGAGTCCGCTCGCCCAGCTCGCCGAGGCCTCGAAGATAGGGGCCAAGCGCGTGGACGTGTTCGGCGAGGAACTCACGCATCTCCTCGGGGTGCTTGCGCAGCCGCTGGCGCTTCGTATCCTCGGCTTCCTCTCGCTCTCGCCGGTAGGCCAGCGCCTCCTCGTAGGGTGCGCGTGCAGCGCTCAGCACGTCGATTAGCGCGAGGTCGTTGTGGCCGTCAAGGTCCGCGAGACATGGGCTGCCGAGTAGCCGGTGGGGTGCCCACGCCACTCCGGCCCCACCCGCCACGAAGGCGCGGCGGCTTCGGCCGTGGCCGTGGGAGAGCATCCCTGCGAGCGCCTTCAGGAGCTTGCTAGCGCGGATGTCGGTGGTCGTGAGGAACAGCAGCGCGGGCAGGAACAGGTGCCGCTCCCGCCACGCACTGCTGGCGGCGTAGGCGGCATATAGCTCGGCTTTCTGGCGCAGCCTTGCGTGGGACATCGTGCCGAGGTCGATCTCCACGAATGCCCCCAGTTGTCGCCCGTCCGTGTCAACGAGGATCACCATCGCGTCGGGGGCGAGTGCGTGCTCCTTGCCCATGTGGGTAAACGGCTCGCGTGCTTCTGCCTCGCGGCGGTACTCCTGCAAGGTCAGCCCGGCCTTGCCCTCGTGGGTGGCGAGTGTGACGTAGAGCTCGGTGAGCGCGGTGGCGTGTGCGAGGAAGATCGGGTTGGGCCGTTTGCGCTCCCCTCCCCGCGGTACGGGGTCCCCACGCATCAGGCAGTCCGCGCGTCTGGTCGGCCAGTGGTGGTTGGGCGCCGATCCCTGCTCGCGGTAGGGGCGGCTGCGCCCAGCCAGCCCGAGATCGTGCAGGCGGCGTGTGCGGTAGCGCAGCGTGCGCTCGGGAACGTTGGGGAACAACCGCGCGAGCTGATCCTGCCTCACCACCCGGTGAGCACACAACACCGTAAGCACGCGCTTGTCGATGTCGGCCAGCGCGGCGCAGCCGGGATCGGGACGACGAGGAGGCCGGACGACACGATTCTGGCCGGCGGAGCGAGAGCAACTCATGGGCGGGGCACCGAGGAATACTTCGGCGGTAAGCAGAGCGCTACTGCAACAAGAGTCACAGGAAGAGGGAGGTAGTAAGAGTCGGGCGCGCGCCAACGGCGCGATTCCCGCACTGGAGAGGCTGTTGCACAAAGGCCTGGGGTTGGCTCGGCGCGGCGTTTTCGGGTGGGTGGGGGGTCTGTTGGGCGCCGGCCAAGGTGCGGGGTGCGGGGGCGCGGGCGGGGGTGTGATGTCAGGCGGTCGCGGGGGCGTTGGAG
>DATBPO010000280.1:0-6916 GCA_036561265.1 Solirubrobacteraceae bacterium
ACCTCTTCGGGGGCGCCGCCATCGACGCATACGGCACCGCGCTCACCGACGAGACCCTGGCGGCGTGCCGCGAGGCCGACGCGGTACTGCTGGCGGCAGTGGGAGGCCCCAAGTGGGACACGACCGATCCGCAGGCACCCCGTCCTGAGCAGGGTCTGCTGGGCCTGCGCAAGGGTCTTGAGCTCTACGCCAACCTGCGCCCGGTCAAGCCGTTACCGGCGCTATATGAAGCCTCGCCCCTGCGGCGCGAGCGGATAGAAGGGACCGATCTGCTCGTCGTGCGCGAGCTCACCGGTGGCATCTACTTCGGCGAGAAGGTACGCACCGAGACGATGGCCAGTGACCTCTGCGCCTACACCGTCACCGAGATCGAGCGCATCGCGCGCACGGCATTCAAAGCTGCGCGAGCGAAGGTCACGAGCGTGGATAAGGCCAATGTGCTTGAGACCTCGCGGCTCTGGCGGCAGGTCGTGATGGACGTGCACGGCCGCGAGTTCCCTAACATCGAGCTCGAGCACCTGCTGGTGGACAACGCCGCCATGCAGCTTGTCTCCGCGCCGCGGCACTTCGACGTCATCCTCAGCGAGAACATGTTTGGCGACATCCTCTCCGACGAGGCCGCCATGATCACGGGCTCCATCGGCATGCTCCCCAGCGCCTCGCTGGGAGACCAGGATGCGCCCGCTCCCGGCAAGCCCCCGACGCCGGGTCTATTCGAGCCCGTGCACGGCTCCGCGCCGGACATCGCCGGGCAGGGCCGGGCCAACCCGCTGGCCATGTTCCTCTCCGCCGCGCTGATGCTGCGCCACGGCCTGGGCTTGGCAGATGAGGCTGCGGCGGTAGAATCCGCAGTTGAACGTGCGCTTGCCGGTGGCCTGCGCACCCCGGATCTGGGGGGCGATGCAGGTACCACGCAGGCAACGCAGGCCGTACTCGAACACCTCTGAAGAAGCCCAGGGAGCAAAGGAGTCGACAAACGTGGAGCCAACCGACCTCATCTGGATGAACGGCAATTTCGTCGCCTGGGAGGACGCCAAGGTCCACGTCCTGACACACGGCCTGCACTACGGCACAGGCGTGTTCGACTCGATGCGCTGCTACGACACGGAGATCGGCCCGGCCGTGTTTCGCAACGTCGAGCACCTGGAGCGCCTGCGGCGTTCGGCCGAGCTCTACTACATGCCCGTCCCTTACTCCGTGGAGGAGTTGCGCGCGGCCACGCTTGAGCTGGTGGCACGCAACGGCCTGCGCTCCTGCTACATCCGCCCGATCGTCAACCGCGGCTACGGCCAGATGGGCCTCAACCCGCTCGACGCGCCTGTGGACGTGACGATCGCCTGCTGGGAGTGGGGCTCCTATCTCGGTGAGGAGGGTGTGCGCAACGGCGTGCGCGCCAAGGTTTCCTCCTGGCGGCGCATCTCCCCGGACTCGCTGATCCCGCACGCGAAGGCGTCGGGGCAGTACCTCAACAGCGTGCTCGCCAAGGTCGAGTCGCTGAAGGCCGGCTACCAGGAGGCGATCTTGCTGGACGACCACGGCCACGTCTGCGAGGGGACAGGTGAGAACATCTACGTAGTGCGCGAGGGTGAGATCGCAACCCCCGGCCAGCACAACTCGATCCTCGACGGCATCACCCGCCGCTCGATCATCCAGATCGCCCAGGATCTCGGCTACACCGTCGTCGAGCGCAACGTCGCGCGCGCCGAGATGTATCTCGCCGATGAGGTCTTCATGTCCGGCACCGCCGCTGAGCTCGTGCCGGTGCGCGAGATCGATGACCACACGATCGGCACCGGTCAGCCCGGCGAGATCACGCGCGTGCTGCAGGCCGCCTTCGATGACGCCGTGCACGGGCGCAGCGAGCGCTATCGCGAGTGGCTCGATGTTGTGCAGGCTCCCGCGCTGGATACACCCACGGGCGAGGTGCCGGGTGGGCGGGCTTCTCACTCTCCAACAGCAGCGGGCTGATGACCGCCATACAGCTCTACGACGCAACCCTGCGCGACGGCATGGGCGGCGGCGGCATGACCCTCACCGCCGAAGAGAAGCTGCGCGTCGTGCACGCGCTGGATTTGCTCGGTGTGCATCTGATCGAGGCCGGCTTCCCGGCGTCCAACCCCAAGGAGGCTCAGCTCTTCGAGCTGCTCGCTGACGAGCATCCGAGCACCGCCGAAATCGTGGCTTTCGGTATGACTCGCCGCCGCGACGGGGCGGCCGAGCGCGACGATGGGCTACGCGTGCTCGCCGACTGTTTCGCGCCTGTCTGCACGCTGGTGGGCAAGTCCTCGCTGCTGCACGTCGAGAAGGTAGTGCGTGTCTCTGCGCAGGAGAACTTGGCGATGATCGGCGACTCCATCGCCTTCCTCGCCGACCAGGGCAAGCGCGTGCTGTTCGACGCCGAGCACTTTTTCGACGGCTACGCACTCGATCGCGGCTACGCGCTTGAGTCGGTGCGGGTCGCCGCCGCGGCCGGTGCCGAGCGTGTGGTGTTGTGTGACACCAACGGCGGCTCGCTGCCCACGCGTGTAAGAGGGGTGGTGGAAGACGTCCACGCAACACTGCCCGATGTGGCGCTGGGCATTCACTGCCATGACGACTCCGGCTGCGCCGTGGCCAACACGCTCCTCGCCGTCGAGGCCGGCGCCACCCAGGTGCAGGGCACCGTCAACGGTATCGGCGAGCGCACCGGCAACGCCAACCTGCTCACGATCATCGCCGACCTGCAGCTGAAGATGGGGCTGGAGGTCCTGCCCGCCGAGGGCCTTGCGCGTCTCACCGAGACCGCGCATTTCGTCGATGAGCTGCTCAACCGCACGCCCAATCCCGCACAGCCCTATGTCGGTAAGCACGCCTTCGCGCACAAGGCCGGGATGCACGCCGCCGGAGTGCAGGCCGACAGCGAGGCTTTCGAGCACACGCTGCCTGAGCTGGTGGGCAACCAGCGCGACATCCTCATCTCCGAGCTCGCTGGCCGCGCCACGGTGCTGGAGAAGGCGCGCGAGGCCGGCATCGAGTTGGACGACGCAGCCGCGCTGCGCACGGTGGAGCGCGTCAAGGCGCTCGAGCACGACGGCTTTCAGTTCGAGGCCGCCGACGGGTCCTTCGAGCTCTTGATGCACAAAGAGTCAGGAGCCTACGAGCCCCTGTTCCGCCTGGAGTCCTGGCGGGTGCTCGTTGAGAAGCGCGCCGATGGCGAGGTCGAGACCGAGGCCACCATCAAGATCTGGATCGAGGATCGGCAGTACATCCGCACCGCCGTGGGCAATGGGCCGGTGCACGCGCTCGATAAGGCGCTGCGCGAAGCCATCGCTGAGATCCACCCGCACCTGCGCGACATCGAGCTCGTCAACTACAAGGTACGCATCCTCGATGAGTCCAAGGGCACGGGAGCGGTCACGCGGGTATTGATTGACGCCTCCGACGGGCAGCACGTGTGGGGCACTATCGGCGTTTCCGAGAACCTCATCGCAGCCTCCTGGGATGCGCTTGTGGATTCGCTTGAGTACGGCATGCAGGCTGTAGTGAAGCCCGCATGAGTCGCGCCGCAACCCGCGAGGCGACCATCCCGCTCGCACGGCCCGTGCTGGGCGAGGCCGAGGAGCAGGCGGTTCTCGAGGTCTTGCGCTCCGGCATCCTGTCTTTGGGACCCAGGCTCGCGTCCTTTGAGGAGGCCTTTGCCGAGCAGGTCCACGCCCCGCTCGCAAGCGCTGTCTCAAGCGGCACCGCGGGTCTGCACCTGGCCCTGCGTGCCGTTGGTGTAGGACCCGGAGACGAGGTCGTGACCAGCCCCTTCTCGTTCGTGGCCTCGGCGAATGCAGCACTCTATGAGGGCGCAAGACCTGTCTTTGCTGATATCGATCCGCGCACGCTCAATCTCGACCCCCAGGCGGCGGCAGCCGCGGTGAGCGAGCGCACACGGGCTCTGCTGCCTGTGCATATCTTCGGCTACCCCGCCGACATGCCCGCGTTTGAGACCCTGGCGCGAACGCGCGGGCTGGCGCTCGTAGAGGACGCCTGTGAGGCGCTGGGCGCCGTGCACGCCGACGGTACCCCCGTAGGCGGCCGTGGTAACCCGGCCGTCTTCGGCTTCTACGCCAACAAGCAGCTCACCACGGGCGAGGGCGGGATGATCGCGCTGTCTGACCCACGGCTGAAGGAGCGCATCGACTCCGAGCGCAACCAGGGACGGGCGCCTGACATGGGGTGGCTCGACCATGACCGTCTTGGCTTCAACTACCGCCTCTCAGACATCGCCTGCGCACTTGGCCTCGCTCAGCTCGAGCGCCTTTCGGGCATGCTTGCCGCGCGCGCCAAACTTGCCCGCTGCTACCGCGAAGCGCTCGCTGACGTGGAGGGGCTGGAGCTCCCCTGCACGGATCGGGGCGGCGATATACGTGGCTGGTTTGTCTTCGTTGTGCAGTTGCCTCGCGGTGTCGATCGCGATGGCATCGTGCACGCGTTGGCCGCCCAGGGCGTGCAGAGCAAACCGTACCTGCCTGCCATCCACCTTATGAGCTTCTATCGCGAACGCTTCGGCCACCGTGCAGGCGAGTTTCCCGTCTGCGAGGACGTCGCTGCACGCTCGCTCGCGCTGCCCTTCTTCCCAGCGATGACCGAGGGCGACGTCGCGCGCGTGGCAACTGCTCTCACGGGTGCGCTTGGCTGACTAAGCCAACGGGTCTGTCGGGAGCGCTTGGCTGACCAAGCCAACGGGTCTGTCGGGAGCGCTTGGCTGAACCCCTCTGCGCCCGCAAGGCGCGCTAGCTACGCGCCGGTTCGACGGCGACCTGCGCGGCCGCCTCGGCCCCTATAAATGGGGCCAGCGCGACATATGTGGCGTCGGCCGTTAGCTCGGGCAGGTCCTCGATCCGCCCCTGTACGGCGTAGTGCAGGAACATCTCCTGCAGCGCACCGGCAATCGCATCGATGGCGATCTGCGGTGGGCGCTTGCGTTTGGGGACCTCATCGAAGCCCGGCGCCAGGAGCCGCGCGTAGGCCGCCACACCCCTGTTGGAGAGCTCATAGGCGCGCGGCGTGGCAACGATCGTCCCCGCCAGGGAGAGCTGTGCGAAGGAGGGCTCGGATGCCAGGTAGCTCATGAGGCTGCAGAGACCATCACGCACGCCGCTGCGCCAGTCTGGCGCCTCGTCAAAGGCTCGTTCGACGAAGCTAAGGCCCTTGGCGTGACCCAGCTCATAGGCCACCAGGAAGGCGTCCTCCTTGCTCTCGAAGTGCTCGTAGAAGGCCTGCAGCGACACGGACGCCTCGGCCGCAACGTCCTCGACGGTGAGGCTGCCGTAGCCATTGCTTGCCGTGAGGTTGGTGACGGCATCGAGAATGCGCTCGCGCTGGTTGTGGACCACGAAGCTGCGAGAGGCCCCGTGAGCAGAGCGCGGCATCCGTCGACGGTCCTGACGGGGAGAGAGGGTCCCGGGTGCACGGCCTCCAAGCTGTTTTGTGTACGCCCGCCGGCGCTTGGCGCGGGTCGCTTTGAGCGTCGCGGCAAAAGTCTCCGGCACAGGATGGTACGTCGATATCCAACGTGCCAGCTCCGGAACGAGTTCTAAAGGCTTGGTCCGACGACCGCTATACAGACAGGCCACCAGCACACGGTTCAGCCCACCTACCATCGCTCGCAGCGCCATATCTGGTAGTGGCGGTCCGGTGCCGACGCCTGATGCCGGACTCGTGAGCAGTCCCTCGCGGATCAGCTGTGCATAATCGGTAATCGCACGTTCTCGACGTTCGATGCCGGCCGGACCCACGGCGGTGATCTCAGTGATGGCCAGGCGCATTGCGTCGGGATGCTCCATCGCGGCTTCAAAGACCGAACGGATCGCGGTTTCCATGCGATCTGGCCTGCCCTCAGCGTTGCGGAAGGCGCGCGCCACCCTGCGCCTGCCTTCGCTGGCGATCGCGTCGTAGGTCGCAAGGAAGCACTCCTGCTTATTGGCAAAGTGCTGGTAGAAGGCCTTGCGTGAAACGCCCGCTCTTGCGACCACATCCGAAACGGTGGTTGCTACGTAGCCTTTTTCGCCAACCGCTTCCAGCATTGCCATGCCCACGCGCATGCGCTGATTAGCGGCAACCTGTTCGCGGGTCAGCGAGTGCGGGCCGCGCGGCAGCTTGCCGGTATAAGAGCGCAACGGGGTGGGTCTGCGTGTAGTGCGACGTGCTGCTGGTGACATGCGCTGTAACTCCTACCCGAGTCAGGTCGCTGTGTGGGAAAGGCAGCGTACCAGTGTAAACAGCGATGTACCAAGCGTTGGAACTCAGTGTGGGAAAGCACCGTACGGACGAGCCTCGGGCCTAAGACTCCCGCACTGTTGTCCGGGCGATCAGGCGGCGAGCTCGGGGCCGGCTGGGCTAGGCCCTAAACTCACGCCCTCATGTCTCGCTTCCACGAGCCCCAGCACGCCGATTTCCAGCGCCTGAACGCATCTATCGGTGTAGATCAGCGTCTGTGGCCGCAGGATATCGCCGGCTCGCGCGCGCACGCCCGCATGCTCGCTGCGCGGGGAATTCTGAGCGCAGCGGATCGCGATGCTCTGCTTAAGGGACTGGATCTGGTTGAAGCTGAGCTCCAGGAGCAATGTTTCCGATTCCTTGCAGCCGACGAAGATATCCACATGGCGATCGAGCGACGCCTCACCGAGCTCGTGGGCGTCGTTGGCGGTCGGCTGCACACCGCTCGCTCGCGTAACGACCAGGTCGCTACCGACATGGCCCTGTACACGCGCGAGCGCGCCACCGCGGCGGGCCTAGCGATAGGAGAGCTGATGCGGACACTGCTCGAGCGCGCCGAGCAGCATCTGCAGTGGCCGATGCCCGGCTACACCCACCTCCAGCGGGCTCAGCCGGTGTACCTCAGCCATCACCTGCTCGCCTACTTCTGGATGCTCTCGCGCGACCGCGA
>DATBPO010000281.1:0-4531 GCA_036561265.1 Solirubrobacteraceae bacterium
CGCTGCGATCCTGCAGGCGAGCACGCGCGCGGGCGATCAGCGGGCGAACCGCCGCCTGCCCCAACAGCGCGGCGAGCGCGCCGCCGATGAGCCCCGGCCACGTGGCATCGCCGTGCTCGCCCAGCGTGCCCGCGAACAGCAGCGCGCCCACACCGATGCCCAGGCCCGCGATCATCGCGCCTACTGGCCCGGCCTCAAAGCGCTCGGCGCCGAAGCGGAACTGCAGCAGGTAGGCGACGAGCAGCAGCGCGGCCATCGCCACAAGCCACCAGTCTTCCTGCAGGAAGGCGAAGTCGCTGTGGGAGAAACCGACGCCAAGCGCGCCCGCCGAGCCGAGGGCGCCTGCGAGCAGGGCCGGCAGGAACGGGCGCAGGCCCGCCGCGAGCGCGAGGCCGAGGCCGAGGCCGATGTAGAAGGTGAGGTTGTTCATGGATGTGAGGGGTTGCGTGTTGGGGACGTTTGCCTGGATCGCAGGCAGCAGCGGCGGGTCGCTGCACACGCGATCGCTGCACGCAGCCTATCTCGCCCGTGCCGAGCGCTCACGCCAAGCTAGTCTCTTGCGCTATGGCAGTGGATGAGAGCCCCCCCAGCCACCGCCGGGCACGTGCCGCGGCGCACGAGCTGGCGCGCTATGAAGACCTCTTTGCCGTCCGCACACGTGGGATGCGCAGCTCGGCGATGCGCGAGATGATGGCTCTCACCGAGCGCCCCGAGGTGATCTCGCTGGCGGGGGGCCTGCCGGACACCACCACCTTCCCGCCGGAGCTCTACGCGAAGCTGATGTCGCAGGTGGCGGCGCAGTCAACGGCACGCGCACTGCAGTACGGCCCCACCGGCGGCATGACCGTGGTGATGGAAGGGATCGTCAAGGTGATGGAGGCCGAGGGGACGGTGGTGGATCGCGAGGACATCATCGTGACCACCGGCGGCCAGCAGGTGATCGATCTGGTCTGCAAGACGCTCATCGACCCGGGCGATGTGATCGTGGCGGAGGCACCCACCTACCCGGGCGCCGTGCCCACCTTCAGCGCTTACGAGGCCGATGTCGTGCAGATCGAGATGGATGAGGAAGGGATGCCGATCGATGCGCTGGAGGCCACGCTCGACGCGTTGGCAGGCGAAGGCCGGCGCCCGAAGTTCATCTACACGATCCCCAACTTCCAGAACCCCGGCGGGGTGACGATGTCGCTGGAGCGCCGGCGCAGGCTGGTGGAGCTGGCACGCGAGCGCGAGCTACTGATCCTCGAGGACAACCCCTACGGGCTGCTGCGCTATGAAGGCGAGCCGCTGCCGACGCTGTACTCGCTTGACGCCTCAAACGCGGGACGGGGAGGCGCCTCGGATCTCGTGATCTACCTGGGCACCTTCTCCAAGATCCTCTCGCCGGGAGTGCGCCTGGGCTGGGCCGTCGCGCCGCGGCCGGTGCTCGAGAAGCTCAACCTCGGCAAGCAGGGCGCCGATCTGTGCTCCTCGCCGGTGACGCAGCTATTCGTCGCCGCCTATCTGCAGGAGCAGGACTGGATGGGCTACATCCAGACGCTGCGCGCGCTCTACCGCAAACGCCGCGACACGATGCTCGCAGCGCTGCAGAAGCACTTCGGCGAGCAGGCACACTGGACCAAGCCGCAGGGCGGGCTGTTCATCTGGGCCACGCTGCCGCAGTACATCGACACCACAGACCTGCTCGCGCGGGCCTTGGAGAGCGAGAACGTGGCCTTCGTGCCCGGCAGGGCCGCTTACATGGATGGCCGCGGCGCCTCTTCGATGCGCCTGAATTTCGCCGGCATCCGCGAGGAGGACATCCGCGAGGGGATCAGGCGCATCGGCAAGGTCGTCAAGGAGCAGGTGGGGCTGTTCGGGACGCTCACAAGAAACGGAGACGGCTCATGAAGGTCGCTGTTCTCAAGGGAGGACGCTCACTGGAGCGGCAGGTCTCGCTGCGCTCGGGCGCGCAGATCGAGGACGCCCTGCAGCGCCTGGGCCACGAGACGGTGGTGATCGACGTCGGCCCCGAGCTCGTCCACCAGGTGCGCGCCGCGAAGCCGGATGTGGCCTTCATCGCGCTGCACGGACGCGACGGCGAGGACGGGGCGGTGCAGGAGCTGCTGGGAGCCATCGGCGTCTCCTACACCGGCTCCGGCCCCTCTGCCTGCATCCGCTGCGCCGACAAGGTGCTGGCGAAGCACCTGATGCGCGAGGCCGGCATCCCGACGCCCGAGTTTCACTCCTTCAACGAGACGGCGTTTCGCGAGCTGGGGGCGGCAGCGGCGCTAAAGGACATAGAGGCCAGCCTCGGCTTCCCGCTGGTGGTCAAGCCGGCCGGCCAGGGCTCGGCCCTGGGGATCAAGTTCGCGCGCTCAAGCGAGGAGGTCCCGAGCGCCCTGCTGGCGGCTTTCTCATACGACCGCAAGGTGCTGCTGGAGCGCTATGTGCGCGGACGGGACCTGGCCGTATCCGTGCTCGACTCGCAGGACGGCACCCAGCCGGTGGCCCTACCCGTGGTGGAGGCCGTGCCACGCGATGAGAACTTCTACGACTTCGAGGCACGCTATGAAATCGGGGGTGCCACGTTCGTGTGCCCCGCCGAGCTGGCGCCCGAGCTCGCTGGGCAGGCCCAGAAGCTGGCGCTGGAGGTCTATGCACTGCTTGGCTGCCGCGGCTTCGCGCGCGTGGATTTCATGCTTGCGCAGGACAGCGGCGAGCTGTGGGTGCTTGAGACCAACGCCATCCCGGGCTTCACCGAGACCAGCCTGCTGCCGCAGGCGGCGGACGCCGCGGGCATCGACTTCGACGAGCTGGTCAGCCGCATCTTGCTCAGCGCGCCCGCGGGCTGAGGCGGGAAGCCGTTTTGCGGCCCCGCCGAACCGTGTCGCACGATAGCGACATCCGAGCCCTTTCTAGGCCGCCATGTCGTAGCCATGTCGTCGTAGTGCGTCTGCCGCGCGCTATAGTGTCCGATACATGACAGCTTTCTACGACACTAAACCGCCATTTGCTTCGAGAGGGGGATCATTTGCCGGGGCTCGTTATTGATCCGGAGCAACAGGAGCTGGCCGATCTGGAGCAGCGCATCAGCAGCGCGCTCGACAAGCTTCGTGAGGAGTTGGAGGCGGCCGCCAGCGATGCTGGGATCTCCGCGATCGACCCAGACTATGTCCTGCGCTGGATCGAGACGGCAAGGCGGCTGTCTGTGCAGGTGAGCAACGACCTGCCGACCCAACTCGAACCCGAGGCAGTGGCTGAGATCCGCAAGATCATCATCAACCTGCTCGACGGCCTCGAGCACGTCGACACGGCGCGGCCCCTCGATGCGCTTGACCGGTTCTTTGTGCAGTCGGAGGCCATGAGGCACATCATCCGAGACGCGCTTGATGAGCGCGCCGGCTTGCACGAGGGAGATGCTCGTCCGCTCATCGCCTATCTGAAGCAGGCCCTTCCCCGCATTACCCAGGCCGACCAGGCGCGCATTGCGGGGATCTCAACCCGCCACCTGCAGCGGCTGGGCAAGGAGGGTGGAGAACCGCCACGGCAGCTCGTTCTGGCGGTCCGGTTGGTCAGGCTTCTGGCCTACGTCTGGAACCCGGAGGGAGTGATCGCATGGTTCCATCGCGAGCGCACCGAGCTCGACGGGCACGCTCCGATTGACCTCATGAGCAACCCCGGATTCGAACAGGTGCTGCTGCGCCTCGCCAGGGAGGGACGAGCACTGCATGCCGCATGAGAACGAGCTGACAGTGATACGGATCGAAACGATCGCCCACCGCTACTCAAGCTACGACACGCCGTTCTGGGCGCGCGAGAACAGCCGACCCGGACGGTGGCACATACGTGGCGATGGCCCCACGCAGTACATGTCAACGAGCACCGACGGCGCGTGGGCCGAGTTGATTCGCAGGGAGGAGCTGAGAACCGAGGACGAGGTCGCGATGGTGAGCGTGTCGATGTGGGCGATCACTGTGAATCACCAGATGATCGTGGATTACTCGACATTTGAGCGTGCGCAAGCGGCTGGGTTCGATCCGGCGGCCTTGGTGGACGAAGACTACGAGCGCTGTCAGCGCGAGGGAGCCCGTCTTCGCGCGCTGGGCTACGGTGGCATCCTCGCCCCAAGCGCCGCGCTCCCGGATGCGCTCAACCTCACCCTGTTTGGCCCAAAGACGGCCTCGACGTGGGGCCGCGCGCCGCTGCTCGCATCTTCGCTGCCAGCAACCATCATCGCCAAGGGGGCGCCGCCCCCGGGCCTGCTTCCTCGCGTGCGTCGGATTGGAGCGCCACACGCGGGCCTCCTCGCTCACCGGTCGACCGGCGACACGGGCGCCAGTCGCGGCGCGGAGGAGAACGCCGGTGGAAGGAGATTGGCTTGAGTTCCTAAGCGCGCAACAACCACGCGGCCGAATGGCCGCTCCTCCCAACTCCCCTCAGGAGTCGCCCGCCGCGAAGTCCTCCGGGGAGACCTCGTCGAGGAACTCCTTGAACTTCTCGACCACGTCCTCGGACTCCTCGATGTTGTGCTCGAACTCGATGGCGGACT
>DATBPO010000282.1:0-3754 GCA_036561265.1 Solirubrobacteraceae bacterium
CAGCGCAGACCAAAGGCCTCCGCGGCGTACTCGCCCGGATGCGACTGTGCGCGTGTCTTCACGAAGGCATCGCGCCCATCGGCCAGCGTCACCTGCCAGGCCTCGTTGATGCAGCCGCCACCGGCACGCCGCACATCGCGCGCCCCCGGCGGCAAGCTCAACTGCGCTCTCCCGCGCGGATCTGCACAAGCAGCCCCGTGCAAGCCGCCTGCGCCATGTCAAGCACCTCCTCGAAACCGCCGGGACCGCCGTAGTAGGGGTCGGGCACATCCAGATCGGCGCCGGCAGCTGGATCGAACTCGCGCAGCAGCCTCAGGCGCCCGGCTGCCTCCTCATCCGGCGCCAGCCGGTGCAGATCGCGCAGGTTGGAGCGATCCATTGCAAGCAGCAGATCGAAATCGTCGAAGTCGCTGGCTCTCACCCGCCGGGCGGCCCCTTCGAGCACGATGCCGCGAGCGCGCGCGGTTGCGGTGGCGCGCGCATCTGGGGGATCGCCCACGTGCCAGCCGCCGGTACCCGCCGAGTCAAGCGTGATCCAATCCTCAAGGCCCTCGCGGCGCACCAGCTCGCGCATCACGCCCTCGGCCGTGGGCGAGCGGCAGATGTTGCCCAAACACACGAACAGTAAGGATACTCCCGGCGATGGTGGGCCTGAGCGCGCAAGGCCCGGCGCGCGCGGCCCCTGCGCAATCCCGCCACCATCCGGCGGCTCTGTCGACCCCAGCGGAACACCCGGACGCGGCACCCCTACTCCTCCTCTCCCAGCTCCAACACGGCGAGGAATGCCTCCTGGGGCACCTCCACGCGGCCCACCTGCTTCATGCGCTTCTTGCCCTCCTTCTGCTTCTCCAGCAGCTTGCGCTTGCGCGTGATGTCGCCGCCGTAGCACTTCGCGATGACGTCCTTGCGGAATGCCTTCACGGTCTCGCGCGCGATGATGTGCGAACCGATCGCCGCCTGTATCGGCACGTCGTACTGCTGGCGCGGGATGCGCTTGCGCAGCTTCTCTGTGAGCTGACGGCCCACGTCGTAGGCCTTCTCGCGGTGCACCACCATCGAGAGCGCGTCCACTGGGTCACCCGCGAGCAGCACGTCGAGCTTGACGAGATCCGCGGGCTTCATGTCGGTGAGCTCGTAGTCAAGCGAGGCGTAGCCGCGCGTGCGCGACTTGAGCTGGTCGAAGAAGTCGAGCACGATTTCCGCCAGCGGCAGGTTGTATTCGAGCTGCACGCGCTCGGGGGAGAGGTAGTGCATGCCCGCGTGCTCCGCGCGGCGTTCCTGGCAGAGCTCCATGACGGCGCCCACGTACTCGCGCGGCGCGATGATGGAGGCCTTGATCATGGGCTCGCGGATCTCCGCGATCGTCCCCGGGTCGGGCATGTCCGAGGGGTTGTGGACCTCCAGCTCCTCGCCGTTTGTGAGCGTCACGTCAAACTCCACCGAGGGCATCGTGGCGAGCAACTCAAGGTCGTACTCGCGCTCCAGGCGCTCGCGCACGATGTCCATGTGCAGCAGTCCCAGGAAGCCACAGCGGAAGCCGAAGCCCAGCGCGTCGCTGGTCTCGGGCTCCCATGAGAGCGCCGCGTCGTTGAGTACCAGCTTCTCAAGCGCGTCGCGCAGGTCGGGGTAGCTGTCGCTGTCGATCGGGAAGAGGCCGCAAAAGACCATCGGCTTCACCTCCCTGTACCCCGGCAGCGCCTCGCCGGCTTCCTGTGCGCCCCCGCGCGCGGTGACCGTCAGGGTGTCTCCCACACGCAGCAGCGTCACGTCCTTGATGCCCGTGATCAGGTAGCCCACCTCGCCCGCGGCAAGCTCACCCGTGGGCGTCATGCGCGGCGAAAAGCAGCCGATGTCATCGATATCCGCCTGCGTGCCCGTGGCCATCGCGTGTATCGCCTGGCCCTTGCGGAAGATCCCATCGACCACGCGGATGTAGGCGATGACGCCGCGGTACTGATCGAACTCGGAGTCGAAGATCAAAGCGCGCGGCGGCGCCTCGCGCTCCCCGGAGGGCGGCGGCACGCGTGCCACGAGCTCCTCGAGCACCTCGGGCACCCCCTCGCCGGTCTTACCCGAGATCGTGAGAATGCCCTCGGGGGGCTCGCCGATCAGCTCCGCTACTTCCCCCGCCACGCGCTCGGGCTCAGCGCCGGGCAGGTCGATCTTGTTCAGACAGGGGATTAGCTCAAGCCCCGACTCCACAGCAAGGTAGGTGTTGGCGACCGTCTGCGCCTCCACCCCCTGCGAGGCGTCCACCACCAAGAGCGCCCCCTCACAGGCCGCGAGCGAGCGTGAGACCTCGTAGGTGAAGTCCACGTGCCCGGGTGTGTCGATGAGGTGCAGCTGGTAGGTCTGCCCGTCGCGCTGCGAGGTGAACAGCACGCGCACGGCCTGCGCCTTGATCGTGATCCCCCGCTCGCGCTCGAGATCCATCGAGTCGAGCACCTGCGCGCGCATCTCCCGCGCCGCCACCGTGTGCGTGAGCTCAAGGATGCGATCGGCAAGCGTCGACTTGCCGTGGTCGATGTGCGCGATGATCGAGAAGTTGCGGATGTGCTGCTGGTCCATGGGGCGTCTAAGACTAGAAGGGCCACGCCGTAAGGGAGGGCAGGGTTTTGAGGGGCACGCCTTGAGGGCGTGCCGTGGGGGTCGCGTTCTGGGTGCCCTAGCGCATTGCCGTTGTGCAGACGCGCGACGCGCTAGCCTTGATGGTCCGGCGGATTGCCAACTCGACCGGGAGCCCGCAAGGGCTCTAGCCAGGCAACGCGCCGGCCTTCGGGCCGGCGGCCAGTCCAGGTGGTTGGGAGTGTCACGCCGCCCAGGCATAAGACACGAGTCCTGGGACGTAAGTAGTAAGCGGCGATCTATGACCGGGCGCAACCGGGCGGGCCACTGGCTCGCTCGGCCGCGTTAAGGGTCAAGCGCGGCCGAGGCGTCCCATGATGAGACGGCGCACCTGATGGGCCTCAGGGATGTGCATGACGAGCACGGCCCGCGAGTAGACCAGCAGGCCCGCCGCAGCGGCGCCGCCGACGCTGATGATCTGCGCGGGCAGAGATGCACCAAGGAGCACGTCAAGCACGGACCACACCACCCACGAGGCTCCCGCCAGCAGTGCGCTTGCCACCAGAACACGTGCGGTGATCATCGTCGTCTGCGCACCTTCCAGGCGCCCGTTGAAACCGATGCGCAGCCGGTAAAGCAGCAGAGCCGTCATCACGACGTTGGCCGCCAGCGTGCCGATCACGAGACCTTCGATGCCCAGCGGCTTGTAGAGAGCAACCGAGACCACAATGTCGACGACCATGTTGATCATCGCCATCCGGGTCGGTATCCACGGGCGCTGCACGGCGAAGAACGTGCGCGTGAGCAGCAGGTTCAGCCCTCCGAAGGGCAGGCTAAGGGCAAACCAGATGAGCGCTTCGGACACCTGATCGGTCGATTCGATCCCGAAGTTCCCGCGCTGGAAGACCAACCGCACGATCGGCGCGGTGAGGACCATCATGAAGGCCGCCGCGGGTATCAGCAGCAGGTTGATCTGGCGCATGCCGTTGCCCACGGTTCGGCGCATTCCCGCGGGATCACGCCGCGCGGCCAGCCGGCTGAGCGTAGGGAAGAGGACCGTGGCCACGGCCACGCTGAACATGCCCTGGGGGAGCATGTAGATGCGAAAGGCGTTGTCGATCGCACGGGGGGCGTGTTCGGAGACGAGCGTGCCGAAGGCCGAGTTGATGAGCTGGTCGAGGTTGACGAT
>DATBPO010000283.1:0-23038 GCA_036561265.1 Solirubrobacteraceae bacterium
CGCACCCCGTCGACATGACGAAAATCATCGATCGTTGCACCGCGTGCGTCGATCCCCGCGTGCAGCGACTCGATCACCGCCTCGCGCAGTCGTGCGTACTGGTCCCGCGAGAGCTTCCCCGCAAGGCGCCGCGGATGAACACCGGCGCGGTACAGAGCCTCATCCGCATAGATGTTGCCCACGCCCGCAATCCGGCGCTGATCGAGCAACAGTGCCTTGATCGGCGTCTTGCGCCCTTTAGCCAGCGAGCGCAGATGCTCCGCCGTGAAGCTCTCATCCAGGGGCTCAAGACCCAAGCGAGCCGCGAAGAACTCCTCCAGCGCGGCGCTCCCCAACAACAGCTCGCCCGTGCCGAAGCGGCGCGGATCGACGATCACGAGCCGGCGCTTGGGGCGCAGCTCCATCCGCACACGAACATGCGCGGGCTCAATCTGGGGCTCACACAGCACCGCCCCCGTCATACGCAGGTGCTGCGCCAGGTGCACATCGCCCTGCATACCCCACACCAGATACTTGCCGCGCCTTCCCAGTGACTCGATGCGCCTGCCTACCAGCGTGTCGCTCAGTTCCTGCGGCGCTAAGGGCCGCGACCAGCGCGCATCAAGAATCTCCAGCTCATGCAGCCTGCGTCCCTCCACCAGCGGCGCCAGCTGGCGCCTGATCGTCTCCACCTCCGGCAGCTCGGGCATCGCCGGCAAGCGTAGTGCTTACCTGCACGCGCTCATCTCCTGGCGCGCGGATGCGCGCTGAAGTACACGTCCTTCAGGCGCTCCGCGGAGAGGTGCGTGTAGACCTGGGTGGTGGCGAGGTCGGCGTGGCCCAGCATCTCCTGCAGTGAACGCAGGTCACAGCCCCCCGCCAGTAGATGTGTGGCAAACGTGTGGCGCAGCGTGTGCGGACTCATCTTGTCCTGCAGGCCCACCCGTCCAGCGTGGCCCTGGATGATCTTGTAGAGACCCTGGCGAGTCAGCCCCGAACCGCGGCGGTTGAGGAACAGCCGGGACTCCACCTTCACGCCCACGAGCAGTGGCCGACCGCGCGTCAGGTAGGCACCCAGCGCCGCCACCGCCTCGCGGCCAATCGGCACCATGCGCTCCTTGGAGCCCTTGCCGCGAGCGCGCAGCATGCCCTCCTCTAGATCAACATCGGCCAACTCCAGCCCAACCGCCTCGGAGGCGCGCAGCCCACAGGCGTACATCACCTCCAGCAAAGCACGGTCGCGCAGAGCACGCGGCTCGCTGCCCCGCGGCTGGCTCAGCAGCATCACCACCTCCTCGCGCGAGAGCACCGCGGGCAGCCGCTTGGTCCGCGGCGGTCCCCGCAACTCGGCGGTCGGGTCATGTTCGATCAGGCCCTCCCTGCGCAGGTGCCGATAAAAGGAGCGCAGACACGCTGCCTTGCGCTGCAATGTCGCGGCGGCCACTGGCGGGCGTTCCCCATTGCCCGCCGCGAGTTCGGCAAGAAACGCCGCCAAGTCGCCGTGACCAGCCTCGGTCGCACGTAGCCCGCGGCGATGCAGGAAGGCGCCGAACTGCAACAGATCCGTACGGTATGCCTCCAGGGTGTTGCGCGACAGACCGCGCTCCAGCTCCAGGTAGGCGAGGAAATCGAGCAGCAGACGCTCCATCCCCTCGGGCGCGCTCGGCGTTTCAGAGGCGAGGCGCGGCGGGGCGGAAGAGTTCACTCATCTGTGCTTCGCCCCAGGCCACGCGGCTCCTTGATGGTGCAACCCTCCGTTCAGCTCAGCCGAGCCTCGTGAGCCTGCACACGGCCCCTGCTGACACAACCCTCCGTTCAGGCCGGGGCCTGTGGGCCTGCACACGGCCCCTGCTGACACAACCCTCCGTTCAGCTCAGGCGGCCTCGTCGGCCCTGCTCTCACGCTGCTCGTCGCGGGCCACCATCTCAGCCAGCGCCGCGCCCCCGGCCAGGGCGGCCCCGAAGAACAGGGGATCTTCCACGAGTCCACGCCCCATCGTCTGCGCCGGCAACCCGCTTGCGGCGTAGGCGGGTAGGTCGACCGTCGCGCGGCGCCAGTCGTGGCGCGCGATACGAGCCGGGCGCTCTACCTCCAGCTCAAGCTGGGGACGACTCGTGGCTGAGACCCCGAAGACGGCCCCCAAACCCGCTCGCAGATCGTTGCCCACGGGCGAGCGCATGCCGGCCGGCAGCGCCACCGTAATCGGCTCCAGCAGCAGGTCGAGAACCGTAAGCGTGTGGTGGGAGATGCCGCGATGGCGTACACGCGGATCGCCCGAGGACATGCGCGCCACGAGCAGCGTAGGCGCGCCCAGCGCGAGCGCTGCATGCGCTGAGTCAAGCGCTGCGATCCCACCGTGCCCCAGCGCAGAGCGCGAGCCCACGATTCCTGGACCGGGGCCACATAGCACGGCGTCCCAGCCCAGTGCGCGCACGCCGTGGTGCACGGCCCCAGCAACAGTGATTGCCTCACCCTCGCCACCAAAGGCGGCGCCAGCCGTCAGATGACCGGCGAGCAGGCCACGCTCGCGCAGTACGCCCACCACGCGCGAGTGCCCGCCGGGGAGAGCCCCTCCCCCGCTCTGCACGTACCCCAGGCGCCGCCCCGGGGCCGTCTGCGCGAAGGCCCAAGCAACCGCCGCCAACTGCCCGTGCAGCGCCAGCACCCCCACGGGATGCGTAAGCGGCAACTCCAGCGTCTCATCGTCAACCGGCAGTACCGCGTGCTGCAAGCTCGTGTAGTTGAGCTTCATCACGTTAGCCCCGGCCAAGCCTTCCGCCGCTAGGCCGCGCGTCAGGTTGACGTGCACAATGTCAAACCCTCCGGAGCCAAGGCCAAGATCGCGGGCCTCAACGTTGACGATCACCTCGTCCCCGACCTCAGCAGCGCCAAGTAGACCGACATCGACCACGGCCGCCCGCACCTCGCTGACTTCCTGGCCGACACCCTCCTCGCCTTGCGCGAGGACCTCGCCGCCGACACCCCCGGGAGAAACGCCGCCTGCGTCGCTGGTCAGGACAACCAGCAACTGCTGCTCGGGCCCATCGACCGGATGGGCCTCCAACACTGTTGCGCGGCGCAGCTTCAACATATTGCGGGAAGCTATCGTGCGAGGAGCGTTGACTGAGCCGCCACCGCGCCGGGCAACGTAAGGGCAACGTCAAGCATGCCCTCCAGAGCCGCCACGCTGACCCGCTCGCCCGGCTCGTGGTTTCGCTCGGTGCCGTTGGCCAGGTTGACCACCGTCAGGCCCTTGGCGCTCAACGCATTGGCATCGGAGGCGCCCCCGCTGTGAATGCGCCGCGGCTCGTAGCCGCAGGCGCGCAGGGCCGCCTCGGCCGCGTGCAGTGCGGGCGCGCTCGACGGCGTGTTGTAGGCCATGAAAGTACGCTGCACGCTCACGTCGACATCACAGTCGCAGTCGGGCAGGTTGGCTGCCTCGTGCACGCAGTCCACGATTTCTGCAACCACCGCCTCGGCGGCCTCCTCGCGTAGGCTGCGCACCTCTGCGCTCAGCGATGAGCGCTCGGGCACCACATTGATCGCGCTGCCCCCCTCGATCAGCCCCACGTTGGCGGTGGTGTCCTCATTCACACGCCCGAGCGGCATGTCGCTGATGGCTCGCGCGGCGGCGAGGATCGCGCTGCTGCCCTGCTCGGGGCGGATGCCCGCGTGGGCCGCCGCCCCGCGAAAGGACGCATCCAGGCGAAAATGGCACGGCGCCGCCACCACCACGTCCCCGATCGGCGACGCATGATCGAAGACGTAGCCGAAGTCGCTGCGTAGCCGCGAGACATCGAACGCATGCGCCCCGGCAAGCGAACGCTCCTCGCCGACCGTGAACAGCAGCTCGATATCCACCGGCGCCCCCTCGTTACACACGCGGCGAGCTAGCAGGAGCAGCACGGCAATCGCCGCCTTGTTATCGGCCCCGAGGATGCCCTCGTTGGCGTTCTCCCAAAAGCCGTCTTCGAGCACCGGCTCCACCGGTGCCTGCAGCGGGACCGTGTCTAGGTGCGCGCACAGGAGCACGCACGGGTTTCCGCGGCCCTCAGCACCGGCGTCTTCACCGAGCAAAGTCCTGTCGCCGGTCGCACCTGCGGGAATGCGCGCCAGCAGGTTCCCGCAATCCGAGCCGGCAAGAGCGCCGGCGTCATCCTCCTGCACCTCCAAGCCCAACCCGCGCAGCTCGTGCGCGACTCGCTCAGCACATGGGCGCTCGTGCCCGGAGGGGCTCTCGATCCGGCACAGCTCGACAAATAGCTCGCCGAGCCGCCGGCGCTCGATGGCGCTAGCTGTGGCTGGCTGCACGGGCGTCGTGCGCCTCTGGCGCGACATCGCCATCCGCGACGGCGCTCTCGGCAGCTCGCTCCAAGGCGGCCGCAACGAAGTCGCGGAACAGCGGCGCAGGGCGCTCGGGGCGCGACTTGAACTCGGGATGGAACTGGGAGGCGACAAAGAAGGGGTGATCGTCGAGCTCGATGACCTCTACTAGACGCTCGTCCGGAGAGGTGCCGCAGACACGCAACCCTGCGCTCTGCAAGCGCTTGCGCAGCAGGTTGTTGACCTCATAGCGGTGGCGGTGGCGCTCGTAGATGACGGCCTCGCCGTAGATCTCGTGCGCTCTTGAGCCCTTGTGCAGCTTGATTGGGTCGGCGCCCAAGCGCATGGTGCCACCCAGATCGGCCACCTCCTTCTGCTCGGGCAACAGGTCGATCACCGGATAAGGCGTCTCCAGGTCGAACTCCGTCGAGTTGGCCCCCTCCATGCCCGCGACGTGGCGGGCGAACTCCGCCACCGCGATCTGCATGCCCAGACAGATGCCCAGATAGGGGATGCGCCGCTCGCGCGCGATCTGTGCGGCGACGATCTTGCCCTCAATCCCCCGCCCGCCAAAGCCGCCCGGGATAAGAATGCCGTCGGCGCCTTCGAGCACCTCGCGCATACGCTTGGCGCCCTCGGGGTCGTGGGCTTCTGAGCCCTCCTCGAGGCGTTCGGAATCGACCCACTCAATCTGCACCCGGGCATCCTGCAGTGCGGCCGCGTGACGCAGCGCTTCGGAGACCGAGAGGTAGGCATCCTCAAGCTGCACGTACTTGCCCACGAGGGCGATTCGCACGTTGCGCCCAGCGTGCTCGGCGCGCGAGATCGGCTCCTGCCACGCAGTCAGATCCGGCGCAGGCGCATCGACGCCGAAGTGATCGAGGATGAAGTCGTCGACCCCCTGCTCGCGGAAGACCAGCGGCACCTTGTAGATGTTGTCGACATCGCAGGCCGAGACGATCGCCGTGGATGGCAGGCTGGCAAAGAGGGCGATCTTCTTGCGGATCTCCTGCGAGAGTGAGCCCTCCGAGCGACACATCAGCATGTCCGGTGCAATGCCGATACGCCGCAACTCGTTGACGCTGTGCTGCGTTGGCTTAGTCTTCAGCTCGCCGGCGTGCCCAATGTAGGGGACAAGCGTGAGGTGAATGAACATGCAGCGCCGTCTGCCGACATCCACGGGGAACTGGCGGATGGCCTCCAGGAAAGGCAGCGACTCGATGTCGCCCACCGTGCCGCCAATCTCGGTGATGACGAAGTCCACATCGGTGGACTGCGCAATCAGTGCGATGCGTTGCTTGATCTCATCGGTGATGTGGGGCACCACCTGCACGGTGCCCCCCAGGTAGTCGCCACGGCGCTCGCGACGGATCACCGTGTTGTAGATGCCACCCGCGGTCACATTGGAGGCACGGCTCGTATTGACGTCGGTGAAACGCTCGTAGTGCCCCAGGTCGAGATCGGTCTCAGCACCATCCTCGGTAACGAACACCTCGCCGTGCTGGTACGGGGACATCGTGCCCGGGTCGACGTTGATGTAGGGATCGAACTTCTGTAACCCCACCGTCAACCCCCGCGCCACGAGCAGCCGTCCGATGGAGGCCGCCGCGATGCCCTTGCCCAGCGAGGACACCACGCCGCCGGTCACGAAGATGAACCGGGTCTTGGAGGGGGCGGCGGCGTGACGGTCAGGGGAAGTGGCGATCATGAGGGCCTGCCCCAGGAGTCTAGAGCCCGCAGCCCCGGAGTCTTTTCCACCAACCCGGAAATTGAGCGAAACTCGCCGTAGACGGTGATCAGGAGCAGCAACGCCAGGGCGATCGCCTGTCCCGTGAGCGAAAGCGTGAGCAGCAGCCACCAGCCCGCCAGCGCCCCCAGGAGGTTGGCGCCCGTATCTCCCAGCATCGCGCGCTCACGCAGGTCATACACGCCGGCCACGAGCGCGGGACCCGCAAACAGGCCCAGCGACCACAGTGGCCTGACATCGCTTGCCCCGAGCGTCAAGCCCACACCCAGCAGCACAAAGACCTTGCTCGCGCGTCCCGGGCGCAGGTCGAGGAGGTTGAAGAGGTTCGTGCTCAGCACCAGCACCCCCACCGCCACCAGATAGCGCCCACTCGACAGACCCAGGCCACTCAGTGCAAACAGCCCCAGACCGAGCGAGCCGGCGGCCTTCAGCGCCCCCGTCGAGAGCTCGCCGCGCAGCAGCGCGCCACCGTGGCCGCGCCAGCCGCGCGGCGTGGCACCGAGGAGATCATCCACCAGTCCCAGCACGCCGACCCCAAGGACATACATCGAGATCGTGCGCAGCTCGGGGTGAAGGACATCCGCTTCGCCCAGCTCCTGCAGCAGGGCCAGCGGAATCAACGCCACGAGCGACGCGGTCAAGCACAGCACGCCAAAGGGAAACGGAAGCTCACGCTCGCGGTAGTTCACGCGCACGTGTCCCGTCGAGGCGAGACTGCGCAGCAACGCCGGGGCCATGAGGACGGCGATGACCGCGGCCACTACGAGCGCGAGGGCATGCACGTTCGGAACCTAGCGACGAGGACGGACGGGTGCCGCGCCGAGCTTCAAAGCGAACCCAGCTACGAGGACTGGCTGGCCACGCGCCGAGCCCTCAGGGAATCGACGTGCCGCCAGCGACCCGCGGCAGCAGCCCCGAGTCCGCGGAGGGCTTTTCCCCGTAAGAACCGTGCGCGCCGGTGAGCGTGAAAACGAGAGCCGCCCGCCCGGCGGGGGTATCGAGGTCATCGACGCTTGAGATGTCCTGGCTCTTGTACCAGGAGATCTGGGATGGCTGGGTGGAGCTCAGCTCAGCACCAACGGTCACGACCGGTGCAGTGGTGGCGCCTTCGATTAGCCCCGCCTCGAATTCGCCGGCGATCTTCGCCTCCTCAGCTGTCATGCCTTCGGGCTCGCTACGCACCACCACCAGCCCATCCAGCCCTTCCAGCTGACCGTCGAAGCTGCTCAGCAGGCGCGCCTGGACCTTGCCTAGCAGCGCATGATTACTGCCCACCAGCTGCCGCGCGATGCGAATGCCAAAGCGAGTCACAAGCCGCGGCTGGGTCGCCAGGGCCGCGTAGGGGGTGCCGCCCGCCTCGCGCGCAAGGCCGGCTAGATCAAGCGGCTCGCGCACGGTCACCACGGTCACAAGGTCGCCCCCCGCCTGCGTGACCGCATCGCGCACCAGCCCGTCGATCTGATCGGACGGCGCACCCAAGAACACGAGGCCCACACGGCGTCCGCTCAGGAGCCCGTGCACAGCGATCTGGTAGAGGTCGTTGCCGAGCGCTTCCTCGTTGGCCAGCTGCGAGCGCAGGTGTTCGGCCTGGCTGTTGGCGCCACTCACTTCCGAGCGCAGATCGTGCACCACGCCGCTCTTGGCCGAGGACACCAGGTTGGAGTCACCGATGGCCACACCGATGAGCACGCCCACGGCCAGCGCCAACAGGACGGCGGCGAGGGAGAGCGCGTGATAGCGGTAGTCGAACATGAGAAAGGCGCCCTTGGGGCTCAGGCCAGAATAGAGAGAGGTGGGGTGCCGGTCCCCCTGGGCCTTGCGGTTGGCGAGGAAAGCTCGCTCAGCCGACGAGCAACCGCAGTCGTGAGACGATCGCCCAGATGATGAGCACCCGTGGTCGAGAGAGGATCGCTCAGCCCACGAGCAACTGTAGTTTCAGCCAGAGCAGATCGACCACGTCGCGCAGGGCGGGCGTTAACCACACCACCGCCACCATCGCGATCACGCCGGCGAGCAGCACCAACAGCAGCGGCGCCAATCCGGGCTGTGGCCGATACAGTCGGCTCACGCCCTTGGCGTCCACCAGGATCTCGCCGATGCGCAAGCGCGTAAGGAAGGTGGAGGACATGCCACGGCGGTTGCGATCGAGGAACTCGATGAGGTTGAACTGCGATCCCACCGAGACGATCAAGCGCGCGCCCTTCTCGGCCGCGATCAGCATCGCCACGTCCTGGCTCGTGCCTGGCGCGGGAACGAGCTTGAAGGGCAAACCGAGGGTCTCCAGGCGCGCACGACCTGGGGCGCGCCCATCGGAGTAGGAGTGCACGACTAGCTCGGCGCCGCCCTCCACGGCGGCCAGCAGCGTGGCCTCACCGGCGGAGTCCATGTCGCCGACGATCATGTCCGGCACGAGCCCCGCATCGAGCACCGCCTCCGCTCCGCCGTCGACGGCGACGATCACGGGGCGCACGTCGCGGATGAAGGGCCGCAGCGCGCGCAGGTCGCGCTGGTGGTCCACGCCGCGCACCACCACCAGAGCCGAGCGATCGCGAAAGTCGGTGGCAAAGCGCGGCATCTCGATCTTGCCGGCCAGCAGCTCGCGCTCCTCGCGCATGTGCTCGATGGTGTTATGCGCAAAGCGCTCAAGCGCCTCGCCCACCTCGCGGCGGCGGGCCTCGGTCTCTGCGCGCACCCGCGCCAGATCGAGGACTTCGCCACGCACTAGCACGCGGCCCTTGTGCAGGACATCGCCGGCGCCCTGCGAGTCGACGTGCACGGTGATCCCCTCGCCGTCGGAGAGCGCCGCGAAGAGCGCGTCATCGGGGAGATCCACCAGCAGCACGCCCGCCTCGACCAGCAGCTGGGGACCGAGGTTAGGATAGGAGCCGCTGGTGGAGGCCCGGCAGTTGAGCACCGCTGCAGCGCCCGCGGCGATCAGCTCCTCGGCGGAGACGCGATCGATGTCCAGATGATCGATCACGGCAATCTCACCGGGTGCCAGGTGCTTAACCATGACCTTCGTCTTGCGTCCCAGGCGCACAGGTCCGTCAACGGTGCGACTCACCTGGTGCAGCGACCCAGGCGGTGCAGATGCGCTCGCCTCAGGGAGCGTGCTCAGCGGCTGCTGGGACACGGCCATGAAGCGAGGGTAACGGCAGAGCGTCCGAAACGCACCCTTGGAACGCAATTACGTTCACGGCACGGTGGAGGACATCGCGTGCGGTCAAGCAGCCTTTCGCAGCCCCCGCGCGTGTCTGCGTGCCGAGGCATCGTCCTCGGCTGCCCCCATCATGCGCATCAGCTCGGAGACCGTCTCGCGCTCGCCGAGCTGCACGACGGTGGCGCAGGTTGGCTCAGCCGAGGTGTCCTTGATCACCGAGAAGTGCCGAGCGGCCAACGAAGCGATCTGCGGCAGGTGGGTGATGCAGATCACCTGGCGCCCCTCGGCGAGGTCGCGCAGGCGCTCGCCCACGGCGCGCGCGGTGTGCCCGCCGATCCCGGCATCGACCTCGTCGAACACCAGCGCCAGCCCAGAGTCTGCGTTGGCGACGCTCATCAGTGCGAGCATCACCCGCGAGAGCTCGCCGCCGGAGGCGATGTCGCGCAGCGGGCCTGCAGCAACACCTGGGTTGGGAGCGATCAGGAGCTCAACTGCATCCCCGCCGCTGGGTCCGGGATCACGCTCGGAGAGGGCGATCGCAAAGGTGGCGTCGGCCATCGCCAGCGCCGCCAGCTGCGCGCCGACGGCCTCGGTCAGACGCGGCGCAGCTTGCCGGCGGGCCTGGCGCAAAGCGAGGACGTGTCCGTCGAGCACCTCAAGCGCTGCTGCCAAGCGCTCGCTGCCGTGCGCGAGGGCCACCTCGGCACCCTGGAGCTCGTCTCGACGCGCGCGGGCACCGGCGCCGTGTTCGAGCACGCTAGCGATCGTCCCACCGTGCTTGCGCAGCAGACGCTCCAGGACCTGCAGGCGCACTTCGACGGCCTCCAGGGAGCCCTCCTCGCCCTCGAGTCCCTCGCCGTAGCCGCGCAGCTCGCCGGCGAGATCGCCGGCCTCGATCGCCAAGGCGCGGCAGCGCTCCGCGAGCCCATCAAGTCGCACATCCACCCCCACCAACGCATCCATACCGGCTGCAGCCTGTGAGAGGGCCTGAGCTGCGCCGGCGGCTTCGGCGGAGTCGGGAGCGAGCGCCTCCAGGGCCATCCCTGCCGCGGCACGCAGCCCGTCGAGTCCGCGCAGGCGCTCGCGATCGGCCAGGAGCCGCTCGTACTCGCCCTCCTCGGGCTCGGCCTGTTCGATCTCCGAGAGCTCGTGTTCCAGCAGGTCGAGCTCACGCTCACGCGCCAGGGCCAGCTCGCGCAAGCTGGCTAGCTCCTCCTCCAGACCCCGCACGAGGCGATAGGCCGCGGCGCAATCCCTCAGCCGCAGCGCCTGCTCGGGCCCGCAGAAGCCATCCAGGACCTGCAGCTGGGCGGCGGCGAGCGTGAGCCTGCGGTGCTCGTGCTGTCCATAGAAGGCCACCAGCAGCTCTCCCAGGGCCCGCAGATCGCCAACCGCGGCCGAGCGGCCGTTGACATAGGCGCGCGTACGCCCATCCGCACCCACGCGCCGGGCCAGGACAACCTCCTCGGCGTCTGCGGGCAGCCGCTCGCCGCGTTCGCCCTGCAGCTCTGAGGGGAGCGAGAATACCCCCTCCACGTATGCCTCCAGCGCTCCAGGTCGCACGATCCCGGTACGCGCGCGGCCGCCCAGCAGCAGGTCAAGCGCGTGAGCGAGAACCGTCTTACCCGCACCGGTCTCCCCCGTGAGCACATTCAAGCCGGGCGCCAAGGCCAACTCAGCCCGCTCGATGAGCAGCAGATTCTCGACACGCAACTCCAGGAGCACCATGCAGGTGTATCACCGGGCACCGACGGATCGCTCGCGGGTTGCAAGCAGACGGGACGCAAGCGGCAGGCATACATCTCGTAGGGACCCGCGGCCGGCCGCGGATGCCCGTAAACTATGTGAAGGCGTCGGAAGGAACCGACGCCCTGAAAAAGCAATCTTCTGCACGGCATGGCCGCCAGCGACACCACGACCTCCGATCCGCCCTCCACCGGAGGGTCACTGCCGGCCGACGTCCTCGTGGAGCGCCTAGAGGAGGAGATCGCCCGGGCAACGCGTCACCACACGGCCCTCAGCTGCTTGCTGGTAGGCATCGAGGACCCCGCGGCGATCGAGCGCTCTCACGGCAAGATGCTGATCGAGCAGGCACTCGCCTACCTGGGTCTCGCGCTGCGCCGGGAGTTCCGCCGTTATGACCGTGTCGGCCCTACCAGCGAGCACGACTACCTGGTGGTTCTCCCCGGCGCCGACGGCGCGCGCGGCGAGATAGTCGCCAGACGAGCGCTGCAGCGACTGCGCGCGATCAAGATCGAGGCGGGGGACATGCGCGATGCCCTTGGCCTAATCGCCGGCCTCGCGACGTGGCGTGAAGGTCAGGCGGCGCAGGAACTCATCGCCGAGGCCCGCGCAGCGGCGGGACGCCGTGACCCTGAGCACTCTTCTGTCTCCTCATCGCTGCCGCTGGGTCCACTAGGTTTAGGGAGTGCCATCCAGATCTGAGCAGCAGCTGACCCCCGGTTCCCTCTGGCGGGGAGCGCCTCACCCCAAGGTTCGTTCCCATGCTCTCCGGATCTGAGCTCTGGCTGCTGCGCCTGATGGCCGATCGCGGCCTCGCGCTGCTCGACGCGGGCACGCTGTTGATCGTGATCGAGGAGCGCGGCGAGCTGCGCATGGCAGCATCCAGCGGTGCAGGCGTGCCAGGGGTGCGCATCCTCTCGGTGGAGGGCAGCGCGCTGGGCGCGCTGTATCGCGCAGGTCAGCCCGTGGCGCTGGAGCGCCCGCGCGGCCAAGAAGCACTATGGCTGCACGAGCTCGGCATCGAAGCGCGCGGGGTGCTGGTGGAGCCGCTGCGGATGGAGGGCCACGGGGGCGGTCTGGTGATCGCACTGCGCCACGATTCGAATTTCCGCGATCCAGATCGACGCGCGCTGCACGCCTTCGCCGAGAGCGTTACGCAGCGCTTGAAGGCGGAGCGCTCGGTGGAGATCGAACGCCTGCGCTACGGCATGGAGGCGCGCGAGCGCGAGCGCACCCGCTGGGCGCGCGAGATCCACGATGAGACCGTGCAGGGACTGGGAGCGCTGCGCCTGAAACTGGCCAATGCGCGCGACCTGCACGACGAGCAGACCCTGGAGGGTGCGGTGGGCGACGTGCTCGAGGGCCTGGGCCTTGAGATCGAAGGTCTGCGCCACCTCATCACTGAGCTTCGCCCCGCGGCGCTCGATGACCTTGGCCTGGCGCCGGCGCTGGAGGCCTTGGCACGGCGCGCACAGGCCATCGACGGCCTGGATGTGCAGACGGAGATAGACCTCGATCTGGGCTCTGAGGGCCGGCGACTGGATGCTGAGCTTGAGAGCACCATCTACCGCGTCGTGCAGGAGGCACTGACCAACGTCTCGCGCCACGCCCAGGCCACACGCGCGGTCATCAGCGTGCGCGGCAGCGGCGGAGCGATTCGTGTGGCGGTGACCGACGACGGCAAGGGTCTACCCACGGACGGCTCACGTATGGGTCCACGCGGCGATGGCCTGGAGGGAGGGTTCGGGCTCTCAGGAATGCGCGAGCGGGCCGAGCTGGTGGGTGGCGAGCTTGAGCTGACCCCGGCCCCGGGACAGGGCACAACCGTGCGGCTCACGGTGCCGCTGGCGGGGCGTCCCTCGGCGGATCTGCTAGCCGAGGCCAAGCCGGCCTAGTCGACCAACCCCAGCCGCCGCGCATACGCCGTAATCTCAGCGCGTGAGGAGAAGCCAAGCTTCTCGATGGCGCGGGCGCGGTAGGTCTTGACGGTGCGCTCAGCGACGTGGAGCTGTTCGGCGATCTGCGGGTTGGTATGGCCCATGGCAATGAGGCGCACCACCTCGCGCTCGCGCTCACTCAATGCGGCGCCGCCCGGGTCGGCGTCCTCGCCGGTGGCCATCAGGGCTCCCAGACGGGGGTGCAGATAGTTACCCCCAGCGACGGCCAGGCGGAATGCCTGCAACAGCTCGGCCGGCTCGGCCTCTTTGAGCACATAGCTACGCGCGCCGGCACGCAGGGCCTGGCGCGCATACTCGGGGTCCTCGCGCATCGTGAGAATGGCCACGGCCAGCGAGGGATGCGCGACGAAGCACGAGGGCAGCGCGGCGAGGCTCGACCCACCGGGCATCGTCAGATCGAGCGTCAGCAGATCGGGCTTGTGCTCGCGGACTTCGCGGATGGTGGAGGGCACGTCGGCGGCCTCGGCGACGACGCGAAACTCGCCGGACTCGCGCTCGAGCACGGTGCGGATGCCGTCGCGCACGACGGCGTGATCGTCGGCGATGATGACGTCGATGGGCCGATCCACCCCTGGTGTGCCCTCCTGCATGAGCTGACACCGTAGCGGCTGCTCCGGACGCTCCCCCGATGCGGGTTTCCCTTTGCAAAGCCCCAAACGACCCTTGGCTGCCCCGTAGAGGACCCCGCAGGACGACACCGATCGGCACCTTTGGGACGACAAGATCGGCACCCCTTGCCCGACAGACAAATGGCCCGCGAGGGATCACCATTGTCGTGTCGTTATGGCGGGATCCCAAGGATGGGAAACCGCGGGAGGGCTCTCCCTGCGAGCCCAATCCGAACCGGACCAGCCGGAGGTCAAAATGAATACAGCACAACCATCGCAAGCCCACTGGGGTGAGCCCAGGTGAGCGCCGTGGGCATCGGTCTGGCGTGGGCCCTCATGGCAGTGGCGGCCTTCATGGCGCTGTCGGCGAGCGCGCTGGCGAGAAGCAGCCACGAGCTGGAGGTCGAGCCGCGCAACTCGCCCGCAAGCGCGCAGTGGCCGGAGATCGAGCTCGCCTGGCCACAGATCGAGGTTGCGCCGACCAGCCCCGTCCTGCGCTCCTCGCCGTCGGTGAGCCGCATGCACCTGTCAAAGAGCCAACACGAACCGGCCCTGCAACTCGAACCGGCCCTGCTGTCATGAGCCCGACCACATCAGCGCGTCCGCGCCAGCCCACCAGGACGACTGCCGTTGCTCGCTCAGATACCCCGAGTCTGCGCTTGGTGCAGGAGGAGCTGCCCGGCGGCCAGCCGGATGCTCCACACATTCTGATCGTTGCCGCTGGGGCGCGCGAGCGGGCGCTTGTACAGGAGGAACTTGCAAGCGCGTTGGCCCCCGAGACGCGCTTTGCGCAGGCGGGCAACGTGTGGGAGGTGCTCCAGCAGGCACCGCAGAGCGGCGTGGTGATGCTGGCGGGCGATCTGCCAGACATCGGCGCACGTACGCTGATGCGACTTCTGGGCCGGCGCCAGCCGTGGCTGCCCGTCGTGGTAATGGACGCTCCGGGAGTTTGAGAGGGTCGCGCGAGGACTGAGCGCAACGAACCGAAGCAGTAGAACAGACTCGGCGGCGTGCCAGAGAAGCTGCATTACCCGCACCCGGCCGCAGCAGACGTTAGCGTGGCGGCGTGCCATCACTGCCCAAGAGCCCCCGGTTGCGCAGAATCCTCCTGGCCTATACGGTCAACCAGCTAGGTACATGGTTCGCGTATGTGGCGCTGATGCTGAGCGTCTACGACCACACGCACAGCGCCCTGGCGGTGGCGGGGCTGCTCGTCGCGGGACGCCTGCTGCCGGCGCTGTTGACGCCCACGCTGGTGGCGGCGGTCGAGCTCTCAAAGCGTCGCGGGGGCCTCAGTCGGCTGTACATGCTGGAGGGCATCGTGGCCGTAGCTCTGGCAGCGCTCTTGTGGCACTTCTGGCTGCCAGGCGTGCTCGTGCTGGTGGCAATCGACGGCACCGCGGCGCTGACTGCGGGGGCACTGCTACGCGCCACGGCGGCACGGGTGGCGGTGGAGGAGATGGCGCCTGCAGCCGGTGCGGAAGAGACCGCACAGCGCGAAGCGAACGCCGCACTAAACGTTGCCTTCACGGCCTCGGTCACACTGGGGCCAGCGATCTCGGGTGTGATCGTGGCGGCCGTGGGAAGCCCCACGGCGCTCCTCATCGATGCGGTCTCGTTCTTCGTCTGCGGCGCACTGCTCACCAACCTGCAAGTGCACGCCAGCGCGGAGGCAGGCGGGAGGTCGGTGCGCAGCCGCCTCGCTGCGGCCTGGGGGCATCTACAGGCGGCGCCGGCGCTACGCGGCCTCTTGGCCACAGAGGCATTGGCGATCGTGTTCTTCGCCTCGGTGGAGCCGGTGGAGGTGCTGTTCGTGAAGTCCACGCTGGACGCCGGCGACCGCGGCTTCGGCTTCCTCACGGCAGCCTGGGGCGTGGGCATGGTGCTGGGCAGCCTCGTGTTTGCGCGCTCCGTGCACCGCTCGCTGCGCCCGATGCTCACCTGGGGCACGCTCGCGGTGGGCATGTCATACATCGGCTTCTCCGTGTCCCCCACGCTGGCCGTGGCGTGCGCTGCAGCAGTGGTGGGCGGCACCGGCAACGGCGTGCAGTGGGCGGCGCTGATCAGCTCCGTACAGCACCTGACACCGCGCGAGCTGCTGGGCCGGTTGATGAGCACGGTCGAAGGCATCGGCGCACTGTGCCCCGCGATCGGCTTCGCGCTGGGGGGCGTGCTCGCACAGCTGACCTCACCGCGCACGGCGCTGCTGTGGATCGGCATCTCGGCGGCGCTGTGTACCGTCCTCTTCCTGCGCGTCACACGCGGGGATACGGCCCTGCGGGAGGCGCAGGTGCCGGCCGAGATGCCCGGCGAAGTGCAGCCCGCCACCGAGCACCACTAGGAGCACGCCCTACTGTCCGGAATAGGTCCTCTATCCGTGGTTTTCGAACAATGCGCCTCAAGTACGACACACAGAAGGCCGTTAAGAACGACACAGAGTCGTCCTTAGATCGCCCCTGGCATCCCTGGCAGCACCCCTGGCAAAAATGGCATCCCTGGCATCACCACTGGCGCCCCTGGCGCGCCCCCTGGCCGCGATGACGCAGTGGCGCAGGCATATCTACCTGGGCCTGCAGGCCGTGCTGCTGGCAGGCGCGCTGGCTGCCGCGGTAGCGCTGTCGCGCACCCAGGACTGGCAGCCGCTGCCGCTACTACTGCTGCTGCTCGTACTGAGCGCCACCGGCGATCGCCTGACCGTCAACGTGCGCAACCAGAACCTCTCGGGCGCGTTCATCGCGCTGGTGCTGGCGATGACGCTACTCGGCCCCTCGCCGGCCCTCGCGTTGGGGCTCGCCGTGATGCTCACAGACGCCGTCATACGCAGGCTCCCGCCGGCCAAAGCGCTCATCAACCTTGCGACATACGCGACGTTCCTCGTTGCCGGCGGTGAGCTCAGCCGGGCGCTGGTGGGCAATGTGCCCGACCCTCGCCACGCCGCCACCACGCGCGGACCCACCTTCGCGCTGATCGTCTTCGCGGTCTTCATCGTCACCAACCTGCTCAACTTCGCGCTGATCGCAATCCACGAGCGCGTGATGAGCAATCGCGGGATGATCGACCAGGCGCGCTACCTGCTGCTGCCGATGCTCCCCGGCCAGGTGGCCGCCGGCGGCCTGGCGGCGCTGCTGGCGGTGGCCTACACCAACCTGGGCTACCCCGCGCTCGTGGGGCTCGTGCTGGTGATCGTCATCTTCCAATACCTCACGGTCGCGCTGGTGCGCTCAGAGGACCGCGCGGAGCAGCTGGAGGCGCGCTCCATGCGTCTGGCCTCGCTGCAGCTGGGCGTGCTGGTGACGCTGGTGGAGACCCTGGCGCTGCGAGACCGCATGACCGCGCGCCACGCCGCCGCGGTGGCCCGCTACGCGCGGGCGCTCGCGCAAGAGGCCGGATGTAGCGAGGCCGAGCAGGACGTGGCGCACACCGCGGGCCTGCTGCACGACATCGGCAAGTTCGCCCTGCCCGACCGCATCCTCAACGCCGAGATCCTCTCCGACGAGGATTGGGCGATGGTGCGCCGCCATCCCCAAGAGGGCGCCACGCTGGTGGGGCGCCTGGACGGCTATGGGCCGGTGGCGGAAGCCATCCTTTACCACCACGAGAACGTCGATGGCAGCGGCTATCCGGCGGGCCTGATCGGTAGCGAGATCCCGCTGCTCTCGCGCATCATCGCCATCTGCAGCACCTACGACACGATGACCGCCCGCGACAGCTACCGCTCGCCGAAGACCCCGCAGGACGCGATGAGCGAGCTGCGCCGCGTATCGGGCCGCCAGCTCGACGGCGAGCTCGTGAACAGCTTCATAACGATGCTCGAACGCGAGGGCGAGACCGTGTTCGCGCGCGGCGACGAGGTGGACTTCGAGGCCGAGCTGGCCTTCGAGCGCCGCGCGCGCGCGATCGCCGAGCCGGCGATGCGGTAGGCCGCAGGGGGCTGTGGCCTACAGGCAGGGGCAGGGCGCGTGCGGTGCGCGCTCTGCCCTGTAGACCAGCCCTTTCGGTGCCCACCCTGGCCTAAGACCGGCCCTTTCGGTGCGCGCTCGGCCCTGTAGGCCGGCCCTTTAACGCCAAAAGCGCCGCTCTAAGCGGCGCCCTGGCCCAGAAGCCCAACTCGGACTCCCGGAGCTGCTTGCGCAGCTTCTCTCTACTTTAGAGCTTCCAACCCATGAAAGGCTCCTTGCTCGTGGCCCAAAGACGGACCGGTTTGGCGGAGCGACGCCCCCGGTCCGGTCCCGGATAGCCGCTACCTTTGAGTAGGTTTGATGCAGATAGTAGCGGGATGAGACGAATATTGCATCCCTGCGCAGGCTTTTGCACAAATGATTGCAGGCAAGGCGCGGCGGCCTGGTTGCCATCCACCCCCTCACCACAGTCCCAATCATGTGGTTTAGAGCCAAAAAACAGGGTCTGCGACGCACTCCAGATAGACCTGTGAGAACCGTCTCACCAAAGGTCCATAAACCTCCTCGGCGCTCAACTTTCGCCGCCAAGACGCCGAAGAGATGGGTGACCCCGTACAAACGACCCCTGAGAGCCGCCACCATGACCCTCATTCCGCTTGTCCCCAACGACCGCCAGCTGGTCTTCACCGCCTCGCAGGCCGCCCGCTACCTGGGCGTCTCTCTGGCCACCGTGCGCCGCTGGGCCGACGCCGGCCATCTCGACTGCTACCGCACCCCCGGCGGCCAGCGCCGCTTCTCACGCGACCAGCTGGACGGCTTCATCGCCTCGCTAGAGCACTCGCACCCGCGGGCCGCGTAGAGGGGTTGGGCCGGCAAGCCGGCCCGGATGTCCTGAAGTTCCGCAAGCCCGGCGGGGTTGAAGCGGCGGGCCGCCCGAGCTCCGCCCTGCGCAGTGGCGCACCGGGCAACTCTCAGCGCGCGAGGCGCCCGAACTTCTCGCGCAGCCGGCGATAGAACGAGGAGCCCGGCAGCTGCGCGATCGTGCCCACATCGTCAGCGAAGCGCGCCTGGATCCTGCCATCCGCGGGGATCTCGCACACCGGTCGCCCATCCACGGAGACGTCGAGCGGATCACGCGAGCGGTTGTGGATCTCCAGCCGATCGCCCGGCGCCACCACCAGCGTTCGCGCCGTCAGCGAATGGGGCGCAATGAAGGACACCACCAGACCCTCCACGCCCCAAGCCATCACCGGGCCGCCGTTGGCGAGGTTGTAGCCCGTGCTCCCCGCCGGCGTCGCCACCACCAGGCCGTCGCAGCGCACGCTGCCCACTTCCTCGCCATCCAGCGCGTAGGCCAGCTCCGCCACCCGCTCGCCCACCTTGCGGTGAATGGCCACGTCGTTGATCGCCGTCGCCTCGCCGACGGGCGTGCTCAGAACGATCGCCGGCAGCTTCAGCAGCTCGAAGTCGCCCTCCAGCGCGCGGCGGATGCCGTCCTGCAACTCCTCCGGTTCAACCGTCGCCAGGAAGCCGATCTCGCCGAAGTTCACAGCGAACACCGGCACGCCCGTGCCCGCATAGCGCTGCAACGCCCGCAGGATCGTGCCATCGCCCCCCAGCACCACGCACAGCTCCACATCCGCGCGCATCTCGGCATTCACTTCGATCCCCTCGGCAGCCTCGATACCGTGCTTCTCGGTCTCCTCCGCGTCGAAGCGCAGCGTCACGCCCGCCTGCCCCGCCGCGGCGATCAGGCGCTGCAGGGCCGCCGCCGTTTCGGCCACGCGGCGGTGGGTCAGCACCGTCATGTACCTCGTCTCTCCGGCTGAGGACCGACCCTCACCGCCCTGTGCCGCCCCACTCACGGCTCCACCTCCCTGGCCATCGCCGCGACCGCGGCATCGTCTCGCGCCCCACCGGCCCGCTCGGACTCAGCCAGCCACACGAAGGTCTCTCTGTTGCCCTTCGGACCCGGCAGACCCGAGGAGTAGAAGCCCAGCACCGCCGCCCCCATGGCCCGTGCCGCCGCGCCCACGCTCTGGAGCGCCAGGCGCCGGTCCTCCGCCGCGCGCACCACTCCGCCCTTGCCGAGCCGCTCGCGCCCCACCTCGAACTGAGGCTTAATCATCGCCAGCACATCGTGCTGGGGCGCCAGGCATGCCAGCACCGCCGGCAGCACCTTCGTAAGCGAAATGAACGACAGGTCTAATACCGCCAGATCCGGGGCATAGGGCAGCATCGCCGCCGTCAGCTCGCGCGCGTTGCTGCGCTCAAGCACATGCACGCGAGCGTCCTTGCGCAGGCCGTAGTCAAGCTCGCCGTAGGCCACATCCACCGCCACCACCTCCGCCGCGCCGTGCTGCAGCAGGCAGTCGCTGAAGCCTCCCGTCGAGGCGCCCACGTCGAGCGCCCTGCGGCCCTCAACAGCGATCCCCGTCTGCGCCAGCGCGTTGGCCAGCTTGATCCCGCCCCGCGAGACGTACCGCGGACGCTCACGCACGCTCAGCAGCGCATCCGGAGCGACCATCTCCCCCGGTTTCTGCACGCGCCGCCGACCCTCGCCTACGCACACCTCCCCCGCCATCACCGATGCCGCCGCCTGGCTGCGCGATGCAAACAGGCCGCGCTCGGCCAGCAGGGTGTCCAGACGCTGCTTGGTGGCCACGACCGGAACGGTATCCGCAAACGGCCCCTGACCTACCCCGCCTCGGCAAAAGCGAACGTGTGTGCGCAACGTCACACATGGGCAGCCACTGTATAAGCGGGGTTTGCGGGTGGAGTCCGTCGTTTGGGGGGTCTAGCTTGCGGCGGGTCCATAACGAGATGACCCCGGCGACGGTGGTAGCCGCCCCGGGGTCGTGGCACCGAGAGGATGAGTCCCGATGCAGGAGCAGAGTAATGGCACCCCCTGGAACGATGCCCTGTGGATGGCTGAGCGAGCCATCGTTCTCCAAGTGCTCCGCAAGGAAAAGGACCCGCGTTGGACCCTTGCGGAGTTACAGGCGGAGGTAGATGACCTGGACCCGACCGCGTTGGGCGTGGCGTTTGATCGCCTGCGCGTGGAGGGCCTTCTCGTTGACTGCGGCGACGGTGTAGTGGCGTCGCGGGCAGCGTTCCACCTGGACGACCTCGGGATGGTGTCTATCTGACGAACACACGCGGGCGCCACGCCGCAGCGCTGGGCGTGGCCCGCCGCGCTCCTGGCTAGGTTGCAGGCGTTGGTGGCGCAACGGCAACAGCAGGAGCCGCCGCTACCTGCACGGTCGCCTGCACCTCGCCAGGGGCAGGCGCGACTGCCTGCGGCTCTCCAACTTCCGCAGCAGGCGCCGAGTAGCCATTGTTGCCGCGTATGAGGTCGCCGTCTCGGGCCATGCGGCTCAGCGCGTTGTAGACGACCGCTGCCGCCGCGTCGTCGTCGCCATTCATGAACTCGATCACCTGCTTAGGGGCGACAGGGCCATGCTCCTTGACGAACTCCAAGATGCGTTCGCGCGTATGCCCCGTCCTGCCCCGAGAGGGAGCTTGGACGGCTAGTGCTTCCTCGATCTGCTCGACTTCAATTCTCGCGCGATCAGCACGGTTACGAGCCTCGGGCAGCATCTCGCGGAGTTCATCCTCGGGTAGCTGAGCCAGCGCCTGAAGAATCATCGGAGGTCGCATATAGGGAGTCTATCAGGCGATCTATCACTTGATCTATCATTCGACCGTGATAGAGTATGGCCGTGGCGAGATACTGTGCCTGGGAGCACGGGCGCGTCTTTCAAACGTCGCGGGGGGCTAGTCACTCCCCAGTGGGTTCGAATCCCGCTCTCGCCGCCAGTAGCTTACCCGCCGGATCAATGCGGCGCCAGCGCAGACAAAGCATGTCTGAGGGATGACTACCGCGTCGTTGGTTTGCTTGCAACATCCGGCGGGGACTTGATTTCCGCCGGCTTAGTGTCGATACTATGGGTTGAAAGACGCGCCCAGCGGGATGACGACCCGCCCCAGGCGGCCCACCGATGGTGGGCCGTTTTTGGTTCTACAGCCAATGGCAGCCCTACGCCGGTAGCCTGAAGGCATGGCCGACACCGAGAAGAGCACCGAGCCGACGCAGACCACGCCAGCGGGTCACCGTATCCCGATCCCGACGCGGGAGGCGTTCGACCGGCTGGTCAAGAAGGTCGCGCCTCCCCCAAAAGGTCGTAGACGCCCTGACGAGACAACTGGGCCTCCCGAGCGATCTGAGCGATAGGCACGCCGTCGTTCTTGGCCTCGCGCATCCGGTCGCACAGGTCCTGTGTGGCCTGCTGGCGTAGCCGCTCGGCGTAGGCGCGGCGTTTCGCGGCGCGACGGATGCCCTTGATGGCCTCGCTTTCGCTCATGCGACGGTCAGGTCGAGCAGCTGCTCGAACATCGGCGTGGATGAGTACCGGGCGTTCCTGCGCCATACGAACTCGTTGAGGTACCCCTGTAGCCAGTGGTGCGACACGCGCCTGTAGGTGCCCCGGATCGAGGGCTTCAAGTGGCCGAAGAAGCCCTCGATGGTGTTCGTGTAGGCGTCCCCGACCACGTATTCCCCGGCGGCGTGCCGGACTCGGCTGTGCTCGGCGAAGTGCTTGTGTAGCTGGTTGTAGGCGGGCCACTCATCCGTGAAGACGATCGACTCGGGGCGCACCCACTCGATGGCCTGTTCCCTCAGGCGCGGTCCACGGCGACCGGGCAGCACCGTGGCCTTCACGCGCCCGCCGCGCTCCACGGCTGCGAACACCGTCGCGCGGCGGCGTTCGGCGAGCTTCACCGCGTCGGATATCGCGTTCGGGCGCTTGACGGCTCCTTGGCGCTTGCGCGGCTTGCCGTCCACGGAAGTCTCGTCAATCTCGACCTTGCCGAACAGCGGCTCGTCGTCCTCTGCCATGAGCTTGTTGCGGATCAGGTTGAACATGCGCCAGGCGGTCTTGTAGGTCACGCCAAGCTCGCGCTCCAGATGCTTGGCGGACACGCCACAGCGGGTGCTTGCCATCAGATAGATCGCGTAGAACCACAAGTGCAAGGAGGTTGAGGAGCGATGGAAGATCGTCCCCGCCAAGGGATAGTGCTGGTAGCCGCAGGAGTCGCAGGCGTAGGCCGGTCGGGACGTGACCCGGTGGAATCGCCGCTCCCGCTCGCACTTGGGGCACTCTGTGGTGTGGCCGTCCGGGGCGTAGCGCTCGCGCCAGATCATGTCCAGGCAGGCGGTGTCGTCGGGGCAGTCGCGCATGAACTCCATGAGCGAGTAGGTGGAGTACGAGGCGGAGCCTCTGGTGGGGTTGTTGCGGTCGGACATACTCAAAATCTAATCATATGAATCGGACGGACTTGCGGGACTGAATCCCGTATGCTAGAATCTGGTGGCGCATCGCTGTCACTGGCCTCTCTTCGCCAGCTGGTCCCCGATCCCGCCTGTTGTCGAGGTGCACACTCGGAGGCGGGATCGGGGCGTGTGCCTGCACAACTCCTTCCTATCACCCCGGGATCGGCTTGAACAGGGGCTTGACGGGGTGTGTCAAGGGGCAAAGCAAGGGCCGAATCGGGCCATGCACACCTGGCCGGGAATGTCGTCACCGAGCCACAGGAACGGCCCTCGGAACGGCGCGGCCGAC